>CAYNQP010000824.1:0-1808 GCA_964399325.1 uncultured Pirellulales bacterium | reverse complement strand
ATAACCATCCGCAGGCCGTACGGCTCTATGAACCGCAAAACAATCACCACATCGAGATCAGGGAAGATGACAAAGGCAAATGGGTCGTAGATAAGGAGCACGGTGTGGTGACGACGTTTGATGCGGCCAAGCGCGTCAGGCCTTCGAAGGCTTCGGGGCGAGACCCAAAACCGGCAGTGAATCGGGAAAACACACGCGAAGGGCGCTTTGTCATGTCACTGTCGATTGGTGAGATGGTCAAAATGCGCGATCCGGCGACGAGAACGCTCGATCACTATGTGGTGTTCAAAATCGACAGCACGCGGACCATTCATTTCACTCCACATTGGGACGGCGGGAGAAGCAAGAAGAGCGAGGAAGCGCCTTGCAGAAGAGATGTGGCGCTTTCGGCTGCGCAATTCCAGAAGCTGGGAGAATCACCGCAGAATCCACCCCAAAAGATCTGGGTCAGTCCTCTGGGGGAGTGTAAGACATTGAGATGCGACTGATCACGCGCCGTTAAGGGACCTCTCGATTTAGCCGATAGCTGGATAAGAGGTTATTGCGATGGCGACATTGAGAGGTCGCATCCGTGATCAAGCGGATAATCGAGATATCGTCGGCACGGACGTATTTATCGGTCAAGTACGACCAGCTCGTCATCAAGAACAACGGTGACGTCCAGTCGCAGATTCCCTGCGAGGATATCGGGATTCTGCTGGTGGACCATGTCGGGACGACGTACACCCACTCGGTGTTCACGCGACTGCTCGACGCCGGTGCGGCCATCGTCCTGTGCGGCGGGAATCATCATCCGGCCGGGCTGCTCCTGCCCCTGGAAAGCCACAGCGCGCAGACGGAGCGCTTCCGCCAGCAGATCGAGGCCAAGGAACCGGCTAAGAAAAGGCTGTGGAAGCAGCTTGTCCAGGCCAAGATCAAGCACCAGGCTCGCGTGGTCGGCCCCGACAGCGAGGTCTACCCCGCTCTGATGGCGCTGCGGAAGCGCGTCCGCTCGGGCGACCCTCAGAACGTCGAGGCGCAGGCCAGCCGCAAGTACTGGGGCGCCTATTTACAGGACGTTCAGTTCCGGCGTAACGTCGAGGGCAAGCCTCCCAACAACCTGCTCAATTATGGCTATACCGTCATGCGCGCGGCCGTCGCACGGGCCCTCTGCTCAGCCGGACTGCTGCCCTCCCTCGGCCTTCATCACTGCAACCGCTATAACGCCTTCTGCCTGGCCGATGACCTCGTCGAGCCCTTTCGAGGCTATGTGGATGCCAAAGTCAAAGAGATTGTCGAAGGCGACGGCGTACCTGCTGATCTGACCCAGGACTTGAAAGCGCGCCTGCTGGAAGTGCTCTACGAGACGGTCGTCATAAGTGGTTCTAAGAGCCCGCTGATGGTGGGCTTGCATCGCACCATGGCTTCCCTCCAGCGCTGCTTTGCCGGGGAGCAGGAGAAACTGGAGTTACCTGATCTATGATTCTCAGCGGATACCGGGCCATGTGGATTTTTGCCATGTTCGACTTGCCGACCGACACGAAGAAGGCTCGCAAGGCCTATACGGATTTTCGCAAACGCCTCTTGCAGGATGGCTTCACCATGCTACAATATTCGGTGTACGTGCGCCACTGTTCCAGCGAGGAGAATGCGGATGTCCACTACAATCGGATCAAGAATTTTTTGCCCCCGGACGGAGAGGTTCGCCTCATTACGCTCACCGATAAGCAGTTCGCACGCATGCAAACCTACTGGGGAAAAATGCGAAAACCTGCCCCGCGCGCACCCCGCCAGCTCGAATTATTTTGAGACACTTCACCCGCAAACCC
>CAYNQP010000823.1:0-1810 GCA_964399325.1 uncultured Pirellulales bacterium | reverse complement strand
TCATTCACAGCCTTTCCTTTCAATTGCGTTTATGGGGTTGGGTTAGTTAGAGGGTCGTTGCTGGTGAGATGCTGGTGTTGCGGGGAGTCTTGCGTGTTGGGTCTAACGGGGAGCTGTATCGGCGAGAGACAGTGTATGCTTATACTCCTGCGACAAGTCCACTGTTGTGCTGCGCCCTGTGTATTCGAGTACCTCCAATACGGGCCGCATGGACTCCGGGTCTATCATGATATGGTAAGCACTTTCGGCCGCTTGGCGAGCGCTACGCGCATTGAGATCAATCGTGTAGACCACACGGTAGAGCGGTTCAGGACCTTTCTCTCTCGGCGGAGGCTCAACGACGAGCCCTCTCTGTGACATCTGGCCGTGCTGTACGCCCCAGGAGTACGATTCTTCGCAGGCAGCGCAAATCGCCCGCTTCTGATCGGACGGCTTTCTCACCGAGACCGGCACTTCCTTGATCGCCTCATTCTGGCACGATCCATTCTCACAATACTTCTCCATATAGGTCACCTCCAATTCTTCGATAGGTTTTGCATGGTCAGCTCAAGTCCAGTGTTGTAGGGAAGATGTCAACGCCTAAGCGCTCATCATGCTCAGCCAGCCACTCACTGACCTCGGCCATATCGGCAGCGCCGCTGTAATCCTCGTGGGTCTTGAGGTACTTCACCAAGCCTTGTACGGCTTTCTGCTTGCTGCCAAAGGCCGTGCCCTGGACCACGATGCCTCTATCGGCAATGGCCAGGACCCAGACCTTTCTTCTTTTTCGCGTCATCCTGCCGTGTTCGACACCCCAATCAAAGGCGACCTTGCAGGCGCCACACAACGATCTGGTCTCGTCGGACGGGCCCTCGACAGAGACCTGCACCTCCCGGGTGGACTCGTGTTCGCAGAGTTGGTTTTGACAGTATCTGTTCATACGTCACCTCTCTGTCCGTTCTGGCTCTGATGCGAACATCTCCGGGGCGATCTCCATCAGGGTCTTTGGCTCCCACCAGAGATCTCGTTCGATGGGCAGACCCATCGAACCACGGACAGCCTCAAGCTCTGACAGCATCACGTACCCGAGCTCTTTGAACTGACCGTCAACCAGGCCGAAGAACTGGAAATCGACCTCATTGCCCTGCTCGTCTGTGATCGCTGACCCCTCGGTGATGAGCCAAGTCCAGCCCGAGTCAGGGGTGAACAGCTTCAGATGCACAATAGCTTTGCCACCCTTGCTTTCCTGCGAGTATAACGCCGGCAGTCTCTTGCGGATCTCTTTGGTCAGCAGCTTCATGCCTCTGATCTTGTTGTTGGCAGCCCTTTGGGCTGCTTCGACGTCTGTCGGGCAGTGTCTTGATGTGTGCGTCATTTGAATTACCTCCATAACGTGCGATGGCACGCCTCATGGGTGGGCGTGTCTTCTGAGTTGATGATGGATTTGACGTCCGGGCCATGCTACGGCGATGTCGAGAGTTTCGGGGGCTGCAGCATCTCAGCCCGGCCGTCCTTGTACGTGATCCAGACCTTGCCGTTGGTTTCGATGCTGATGCTCTGCCAATCGAGGTCGAAATCTCGCAGGCATTCCAGCAATCGTGAACGCAGGTACTCACCCGGCCCGACGACCGTTGCCCAGAAGAGATTCAGTTGTTCCTCGAAGTCAGCGAGTTGCGTATCGTACGTGTCGCCGTCTTCCGAGCAACCGCCGAGGTGGTACCAGATATCGGTGGCATCAAGCGCCTTTCGCGCCGCCAGTGTCACCAGCACATCGGTCCCGATCCAAGTGGTTCTACCCTCTGGGCGTGAGTGTTCGTGGATTGCGATCGGC
>CAYNQP010000822.1:0-1820 GCA_964399325.1 uncultured Pirellulales bacterium | reverse complement strand
ATTCGACGAGCGCAGCGAGGTCGAAATGGAGCCGCTTGTTCTGTTTTCTTGATTTATTCTTTGGGTTCAATTGATCTGACAACTTTGTTACCGCATTTCTTGCATGTACCTTCTAGAAGCAGAAAACCAGACTTCATTGTTCCCTTTATCAGGTTCATACAGGTTGATCCGGAGCATATGCTGCACCATGCGTTATCAAGAATGCGGGGCTGGATGTCACGTGGTATTTCATCCCAGCGTTTTCTTGCCTTTGGAGTAAACTGCGGAAATGGTATTGATAAATCTTCCATCATCTTTGCAAACAGAACAATGATTATACAGTCTGTATAAGACGGGAAACACAAACTGTCTCCTTCTGTATAAGAAGTAACCGAGCCTTCTCGCGATTCTCTTTAACATCTTTCAGTTCAATTGGTTACCGACTTTCTCTCCGTCAACCGATTCCGGTTTATACAGACTGTATAAACCGGCTCACAGCCCGTCAACCGGGCTACGTACACCGTGGCCTCCCTTGTTCAGCACATGCGTGTAAATCATAGTCGTGCTGACGTCCTTGTGGCCCAGGAGTTCCCGGTCCGTTCGGACATCGCAACCATCTTCTCTCGGGCACTTCCAACATCCGCGTCTCCTTCGCTAACGGCCATGAGAATAGCGCGCGCCTTCGGTCACGTCAAGGTCGGTTTCCACGATTGCGGCCTGTCGGCCTCCCCGCTCCGGCGAATTCCAGGAACGCCCTGTTCATCTTGATCTCGAATCGAGCATAGTGCCCCCGATTTGCCAATGACCCGCAGAGGAGCCATAGAATCAAGGGGCTTTCCGAGAGACAGGCTGGCTTGTGCACATCATTCAGGGTATAGATGGGACCATGGATTACAGATTCGAATTGGTTGGCGTGTTCGGGCATCCCGTGGCGGAGAATCCTACCTGTGTCATGCAGGAGGCGGCCTTCGAGGCCCTGGGATTGCGATGGCGGTATGTGACGATCGATGTGACACCGGAGGCCTTACCCGATGCCATGCGCGGCGTGCGGGCCTTGGGGATGAAGGGAATCAATCTGACCATCCCCCACAAGGTCGCCGTCATGGGGCTCTTGGATGAGGTCTCGGCCGATGCCGCCTTGATCGGCGCGGTCAATACGGTGCGAAGGGATGGGGACCGGCTCATTGGAGAGAACACGGACGGCAAAGGCTTCCTTCGTGGGATTCGACAGGAGGCCGGTATGGACCCGGCTGGAAAACGCGTGGTGGTCTTGGGCGCCGGCGGCGCCGCTCGTGCCATTACCGTGGAATTGGCCCTGGCGGGTGTCGCCGGGCTGACGGTGGTCAACCGTAGCGCCGAGCGCGGCAGGCAGTTGTGTGACGACCTCAAAGAACGAACCGGGGTTCAGACGAACTTCTTGCTTGGGAACGGCACCCATTCCGTGGGGCCGGAGGTGGATATTCTGGTGAACGCCACCTCCATTGGATTGTATCCGGATGTGGAGGCCATGCCCGCGGTTGATTTGGAGGGCGCCCGAGACGACCTGTTGGTCTGTGATGTGGTGCCCAATCCTCCGGAAACCCGGCTGATCAAAACTGCCCGCGCACAGGGCCTCAAGACCTTGACAGGATTGCCCATGCTGGTCTATCAGGGGGCAATCGGTTTCAAGATGTGGACCGGGCACGACGCGCCCGAGGCCGCTATGAAGGCGGCCCTTGAACAGGCCTTCCGGCCCGAATGACCTGTGGGCTTTCGGGGGACGCTTCTCTTCTGCCCAGAGAACCGTACCGCCGTCTTCTCGTGCCCGCCGCAGTTGCCTATCGAGGATGTGTCCGCACCGT
>CAYNQP010000821.1:0-1824 GCA_964399325.1 uncultured Pirellulales bacterium | reverse complement strand
TGATGCCCATCGTGTCAAATGCACAGCCGTCCGAGTCGATGCCGACGAAGAATTTCTGTTTGGGCTGGAATTCCTTCAAGAGTTTGGCCGGATCAGTTGTCGTCATCTGTTTCTCCTATGAATTTCAGACCGCGGTCAGTAGCACAGACCCCCTAAGTTAAAGGGCACGGCCCCGGAAGACAACGAAAAATCGAGGCCGCACCGTTTTTGGCGAGACAGGCGGTCGATTGGATGTAATCATCATCACCGACGTAAGGACCGAATCCGGGTAGAATTGCCTGTTGTCGAGTCGGGCTCAGGACGTGCGTGTAACGTGCCGGCGTCTGATTAGGTTGCTCTCAGACCCTCTGGGTATGGCGAATCTATGTACGAACTGCTCGTGAGAATCGAAACCCTGTGCCTCAGCGTCCAGCCGCCGGCTCTGGTGGCCGTGGGCGCCGCGATGGCGGTTGTCGGGTTCTTCCTCTGGCTGGGCGGGGTCCGCTACAGCACCGTCGTGATCGGCCTGTTGGGCGCCGCCGTTGGAGCGGTCGTCGGGCTGCTCATAGGGCAGCGGCTCGGCGTTCACTTGTTCGGCGCGATGGCGGCCGGTGCGGCCGTCCTGGGCGTCGTGTCCATTCTGGTGCGGAACATCCTGGTCATCGTGCTCGCTACGGTGGTCTTTGCCATCGTTGGCGGCGCGACCTACACAGGCTTCGTGCTCGACCGTCAGCCAGCCGAAGAAGCGCAGGCGGACGGGCAGCAGGCGGCGCGGATTGAGTCACAATTCCTGGTGAACTCCTTCAGCGGTATGGACCCGAACTCCAGGCAGCTCTACCTCGACCGAATAAGCGGGTCCGAGGAAGGATTCCAGGGGCGATTGACGGCTGTTCTGAAGGATACGTGGAATGTGCTCGGTCCCCACAAATGGTATTTGTTCGGCGCGATCCTCATCGGCGCCGTGGCAGGATTTCTGCTTATCTGGCTTGTCAAGAATGTCATCCTGCCGTTCTGTTACAGCATCGTCGGCACGGCTATCTTGCTTCTGGGGATGCTGCTTGTCCTGCTCGGCGCCGGCGTACACGTCACGGCTGGCCCGCCCCCCCAGTGGTGGGTGCTGCCGGCGGCGTTCGGCGCGATGAGCGTCATCGGGTGGCTGAGGCAACTCCTGGCGGCCCGGGCGCGCCAAGCCAAAGGACCCGTGAGCAAGCCGGAAAAGCATAAGACTTAGGAGTCTGCTCGCACAATCGCAGGCGGGTGTCACGGCCGCCGCTCGGCGGACAATGCGTTACATTACCCACTGGGAATCTGGATGGGACCGATGTCGGTAGTGGATCTGAGATTAGATCGCTTGAAGGTGTTCTTCATCGTCTTCCTCACCTGGGTTGGGATCTATCTCCCGTCGCTGGGTGTGCTCGAATTGAAGGGCGAAGAGGGGCGCCGCATATTCCCAGCCGCGACCATGCTGGAAACGGGCAACTGGGTGGTGCCCTATGTCGGTGGTGAGCCCTACTTCAGCAAGCCGCCCTTGATCAACTGGCTCATCGCCGCTTCGTTCCAGCTCACCGGCCGGCAGGATGAGCTGGCCGCGCGGCTCCCATCCGCTCTGTTCGTGTTGGCTTTTGTCTCCGCGTTGATCTGGCTGCCGGGGGCGTGGCTTAGTCCGGGGGCCCGCCTTATCAGTGCGGTGTTCTTCCTGACGAACGTGGGCATGGTCGAGAAGGGGCGCTTGATCGAGATCGAGGCCGTCTACATCTCTCTAACGTCCCTGGCCATTCTCTGCTGGCTGGATGCCTGGATGCGCGGCAGCTCGCAATGGGTGCTTTGGCTGGTGCCCGCCTTCTT
>CAYNQP010000820.1:0-1827 GCA_964399325.1 uncultured Pirellulales bacterium | reverse complement strand
TGGTGCTGATTGACGAGTACCAAGACTTCAATGCACTTGAGGCCGGCATCATCGCTATCCTGGGTGAGCGAAACCCCATAGTGATTGCGGGAGATGACGACCAAGCCCTGTATAGCCAGCTGCGCGGTGCGAGTTGGGATCACATTCGGCTGTTGAGCAAAGACGACGATTACGAAGTATTCGAACTTCCCTTCTGCATGCGCTGCCCAAAGGTGGTCGTCGACGCTGTGCGGGACATCATCTTGAAGGCTCGTAAACTCCACCGGCTTGAGGGACGCATCGACAAACCATACAAGCACTTCCCTCCCGTCAAGGGAGTCGACAGCGCCAAGTACCCCAAGATCGTGAACGTGGAAACATCGGTCCAGAGCAAGAAGGCCAACTACATGGGCCGCTACATTGCCCAAGCGATTGCGGACATTCCGCTAGATGAGATTGAGGCGGCCGCGTACAGCGGTTATCCGGCAGCACTGGTCATCGTGGCACAGCCATACCGCGATCAGATCGTGAGCCATCTTGAGAGTGCCGGCTTCGTTGTCGACAGGAAACGCGACGACAAGAGCAAGCTTGGTCGGGAGACGGGGCTTTCGATTCTGAAGGAGAAGCCGGACTCGAATCTCGGATGGCGCGTCGTCCTCAGGGCGGATACTCCGGCCTTTCTCAGGGACGCTGTCGTCGCAACGGTAGACGGCAAGCGCCATCTTGTTGACACAATACCAAGTGGGTACCGCGCGGAAGTTCTGGCCGAGGCGAATGCGTATGAGCCGTCTGAGGACACAGCGCCCCAGACAGCAACCGAGACTTCGGGGGACCTCCCTACCGTGAAGGTGACTTCCTTCGAAGGGGCGAAGGGGCTCTCTGCACAACACGTCTATATTGCTGGTTTGCACGACAGAGAGCTGCCGCACGATCCCGTAGAAATCAAGGATCTCGAAATCTGCAAATTTGTTGTCGGACTCACGCGCACCCGCAAGAAGTGCACGCTCATCCATACGCGCCGCTTCGCCACTGCGCCGAAATCGCCGTCCTCCTTCATCTCCTGGATTGGCGATGCCAGACTGGACGTCATCAATGTTGACAAGACCTACTGGACGAAACCGACAATTACTTCGTAGAATGGGTACTGGATTCGATCTACTCCCCGTCGGACACGCCGCAAGGCCTCTGGCGGGGTTTTGCTTTTTCGGTGGGGCAAGTCTTCTCCGTGGGGCAAGCCCACGCTTGCATGCTTCAGGCGAGCGGTTACGGTTGCTCGTCAGGGGGGGCGCAAAGTTTGCTCGACCCAACCGGCTGTCTGCCCCGAGCCAAGTCGAGCGGAAACGCGCCGCCCAACTTGCTCAGCATGGGCAACTCGTGGCCCATCCTACGTATACGCCATAACCTCATTCCCTGTGCACACTTACAGATTATCTCTTACAGGCGAGCAAGCCCACTTCGCGCCCGGATAGCGCCATTCCTACAGAGATCGGCGGCGGCCGAGGGCCGGCCGCAGAACGAGGAGGATCACCAGAGCGTGAAAAACACTTGCAATATATGAACAATCGTTCATAATATGAATATATAGTCTATTCCACAAACCCGTATTCATACGCGGGGGTATCGCAGGAGACGGCCATGGCTGAGAAGACGAAGGTATCGCGGCGGCAGCGCGAGCGTCAGCAGCATAAGAAGGAGATTCTGGAGGCGGCGATGAAGCTCTTTGCGGAGAAGGGCGTTCACAACGTCTCAATGAACGAGATTGCCGCCGAGGCCGAGTTCGCGACGGGAACGCTGTACAACTTCTTCGACAGCAAGGAGACGCTCTACCGGGAGATCATGGACGCCGTC
>CAYNQP010000819.1:0-1827 GCA_964399325.1 uncultured Pirellulales bacterium | reverse complement strand
TCATAGGAGTACTTGCAGGCATTGTCCAGCAGGTTGACGAGGACCGTTACCATCGCGTCGGCATCAGCCATGACATCCGGCACGTCGTCGCCGATCTCCATTTCGAAATGGCAGTGGGCCCGGTCGAATTTGGTCTTGATGACCTCGGCGGCGGTCCGGGCTATCACGATCGGGCTCGTCCGGCGTATCTGGAAGGCTTGCTTGTTCCGTTCCATCCGAGAGAAGGTCAGGAAGTTGTCGATGAGCCGGCTGAGCCGTTCGTTCTCTTTCGAGACCAGTTGCAGATACTCCGTCGCCTGCTGCGGTTCATGGTAGTTGCCGTCGATGAGCGTATCGACCAGGACCCGCATGGAAGCGAGCGGCGTCTTCAACTCGTGAGTCACCGTGGCGATGAAGTCATTCTTGAGACGGTTGAGCTTGACCTGTCTGCCGATACTCTTGGCGGCCATGGCGCCGAAGCCGAGGATCAAAAGAATCACGAGCACACCGGTCCAGGTGTAGATGGCGATTTGCTCGCTGGCGGCCTGGTCGAGGATATCCCCTTCCTTGAAGAACAGGTCGATTCTCCAGCCGGGACAGCAGGCGCCCACCGGGCCTGCGGCAAAGGACTCGCCCGCCGGCTCCGCCAAACCCGCAATTGTCCGTCCAGCCTCGTCGACGATGCGGTAGGCAACATAGTCGCTGCTAAAGGCGTCGGTAAACTCCCGGAGCGCTGCCTGGATGCTCTGGTCCGACAGCAGGGCGAGGTAGCTGCGACGGCGGGACCGGTGAACGAGGCCGTAGGCATTCGGCTCTGCGGCCGCGAAAGGCTGGAGCTTGTCAGGTTGCCACTTCTCGAACGAGGCCGTGGTCGGGAAGTGCTCCGCCAGATCGAGCGACTGCTCCTCGATGGCGATGAGCTTTCGCAACGACACTCCATGCACCGTGAGTGTGCGCGATTGAAGGGCGGGACTTTGCTGGGCGAGTTCCAGGGCTTTCCGGGCAATGAACAGGTTCTGGTCGGCTTTCAGGGCAACGCCTGCCTCGTTCGACGTGTAGAGCATTGCCAGGAGCTTGCCGAACGTCTCTTCGAACCGGTCGGCGTACGGCGTCCGATTCAGCATCCAGTTGAGCAGCAGCAGCCGGGCGTCGGCGATGCGGGAGAGAATCTCGCTGTCGCCGGTGTCGGCCAGCGGGCTGAAGGCCGCCTGCCGGCACGCGTCAATAGCCTCGCTGATGCGGCCCAGCTTCGCCAGGGAGCGACTCTGCCCGATCATCGCATCCAGCAACCCGCGGTCGTCAAGTGCCAGACCTTTCCCGACCAAGGCCGCGATGCGTCTGCGGTAGCCGGAGGCGGAGAGAACGTGCTGCTCGTAGCGCGCGGCGGCCTGGGCATAGTCTTGCTCGACGAATTCCAGTTGCCAGGCATCGGCCAGGACGGCGGAGGGCCCGCCGACGTCGCCGGTGTCGGTGGAAAGGACGGGGTAGAGACGCTGACCGGAATCGTCGTAGATCAGCAGTGCGTCATAGCCATCCTGGTTTGCTGCGGCGACCAGCTTCTCGTAGGGCCCTGTGGCATCGTCCTGCTCGAAGAGACGGCACCGCTGAGACCAAGCCGTATCGAGCCGGCGGGCCGTTTCTTCCAGCTCGTTCTTGTGGAACAGGACGAGCTTCTGCCGAATGACCAGGTGTTCGTTGCTGACCACTTCATTCATGAACCAGAGCAAACAGACGGTGGGCAATATCACTGCCACGATCAACAGCAATACCGCCCACCGAAACTGGCCATAACCTGTGTTGAGTTTCAGTCTTGCTCGCACCGGCACCCTTTGTGCTGACTCCCAACCA
>CAYNQP010000818.1:0-1848 GCA_964399325.1 uncultured Pirellulales bacterium | reverse complement strand
GGCGCGGGCGATGCCGATCTGAAGTCCGAGGATGCGCGCGGTCAGGATGATCGCCAGGACGTTGACGGCCGGTCCGGAGTAGAGGAACGCCGTCGCCGGGCCGAGTCCCGCTCCCATCTTGTAGATGCCCGCGAACAAGGGAAGCACCGTACACGAACACACTGCCAGGATCGAACCCGATACGGAAGCCACGCCATAGGCCAGGACCTTGTTGGCCCGCGCGCCGAGGTATTTCATGACCGAGGCTTGGCTGACGAAGACGGAAATCGCCCCGGCGATGAAGAAGGCCGGCACCAGGCAGAGCAACACGTGCTCGCGGGCGTACCATTTGACCAGGTGCAGCGACTCCATGAGGGCGCCGTCGAAGCGGCCGATTCCGATCGGCAGATAGAAGCAGGCTGCGAAGATGCCGACAATTACAGCGAGCTTCTTCCACTCGCGTTTCCAATCCATTGCGTCTTACCCCCAACTACAAAGCGGCCAGCAGCTTCTCGTGCTCTTTGGCCTGGTGTTTCAATACTCGTGTGGCGCAGCAGAGAAAATCGACCACGCAGGGCGTCCGCAGCCAGTAGAAGACCTTCAGGCCCTCTTTGCGAGAGTCCAGCACGCCGGCATTGACCATCACCGACAGATGCCGCGAAACGTTCGATCGTTCCGACCCGACGTGTTCGGCGATATCGCAAACGCACCTCTGCCCGTCCTTGAGGAAGTCTATCACCGCGATCCGAAGCGGATGCGCCACCGCCTTGGCAATCTCCGCCTGCCTCTCGAACAGAAGGGTCTTCTTCTTGTCTGCCATTGTACCGCTCCCACCACACGTTAGCTCAGGGCCACAACAGGCCCATTGGTGACTATGTGATAATATACTCACATAGTTGCGTAGTGTTCAAGGGCGAAATTGAAATTCTTTCTGCTCTGCGGAGAGAAACAGCAAGAGAGGACGTGGTCGCTGTCCTTGCGGCGGCGATGGATACCCCGATTCTTACCCCGTCAGGGTTTCGAAGGCCACGCGCATGGGTTGAGACGACGCGGCGGAGAAATTCAGTTTCTCGAAGCCGATGACCTGCCCCGATTTGTCCTTCATCAGGACGATTTCGTCACCGGTTTCCTCGCAGATGTGCTCGGCCTGTGGATCCCCAAACCAGACGGTCAACGTATTCCCTGCCCGGTCATAATATACTTTCACTTCGGCCATACCCGCGTCCCTTCCTTTATTGCGTCAGTCGGATACGTCGTGATCAAGTACCCTTCCGCATCCAATCGCTTGGCGACAGCACAGACCCACCGATTCCCATGCTCGGACCGATAGAACAGATACACCGCCGAATCACGCCGACTGAGTCGGATTTCGTCCGGCTTCTCCAGAGTTCTTCTTACATCCGATTCCCGACCTGCCATCACGGGGTGCTTGAGAGTGACAATCAACTGCCAGTAGGAACAACCGACTCGCACGCGGAAGCCAAGCGGTGTCAAAACCTCAAAAAGCACGTCATCCATGGTCGCATCGTCGATCATCGGAAACCATTGTACCTGCGATATGGCACTCCTACCACCCCTTGTCAGGAAAACTGGCGCTTGGCTGAGTTGATCCATGGGATGCTCTCCCGTCCCTCAACGCGTCTTGCTGATGGTCGCCCAGCCAGCAGGTACTTCAAGATGTTACAGGACCGATAGGTTAAGGTATTTTCCAAAGATGCTCTGAACCTCACGCAATTGCCCGCGCATTGATTCACGCAATTCTCGCTGTTTCTTCAAGTGGTCCTGTTTCTCCTGGGAATCTGCGAAGCCTTCCTCTGTTTGCTGTTCCGATCCGTTCCATATCGCGAGGTACTTGTTCTGCAGTTCATG
>CAYNQP010000817.1:0-1854 GCA_964399325.1 uncultured Pirellulales bacterium | reverse complement strand
AGCCTATACCTGGAAGCCTCGCGGCACACCGAGCCGTGTGCTGATATAGACGCCGCCTGGGACTACGCGGTGTCCGCCGACGACCCGATGATGGCCGTGGCCTTCGACACGGAGACCACCGATGTTACGTGGGGCGTGCCGCAGGAATACGGCGGCCTCTCGCTGGCAGGGGCTCCTATCGTCTTCGGCATCTCGGCCTGTGTCCCCGGCCCGGATTGCTTGCACCTGTGCTGGGGCCGTCTCGGCACGCCGATGTTCGAGTGGCTGGCCGGCCGACTCAGGCAGCCCGGCTACAAGGTTGCCCACAATCTGCGCTTCGATCTCCGTGTCTGCCGAGCACAGGGCATAGAGATCGGTGGCCCTTCGGACGATACGCTGACAATGGGCCGGATCATTTGGGACCGCAAGAAGAAGTTCGACCTGCAGACGTTGGCCGAGATGCTGTGCCCGGAGGTAAGCGATTGGTGTACGCCGGTCAAGCAGGAACTCACGAAACTGAAACGCGAGGCTACCGCATGGGCCAAGTACCAACGAGCCCTGCGCAGCCCTACGGCCAAGAATACCAAACGAGCCATTACTGCCGGCGAAAAGCTGGCCGTAGACTGCCAGAAGACGCCGCCGAACTACGCCGATGTGCCGGATGAAATCATGGGGCCGTACTCTATGACGGACAGCTTCCTCTGCTGGCTGCTCAATGCCAGACTGCGGCCGGCCATAGATGCTGATTTTGCCGGGCTGTATGACCGAGAACGCCTCGTCCTGGAGCGTGTAATCGACATCGAGAACCAAGGTATCCCCTTCGATTGGCGGCTGGCAAAGCAGGAGGCGTTAACTCTGCGAGCGCAGTCTGCGAAGCTCAAGGATAAGCTAGTAGTGGCCGCTGGTGGTTCCATCAATCCGAACGCATCGGGCCAGGTGTTGGCTGCCCTCAAGTCGCTCGGCGTGCCCATGAAGCGACTACAGAAGAAGGGCGCACCCTCCACGGATCAGCAGTTACTCAATCGGCTGCTGGCAGTCTACGGCGACGAAGTGCCGGATGAAGGCAAGACGTTCATCGAAGACCTTCTGCGGTATCGCGCGACCTCCAAGATTCAGTCTACCTACCTGCGGCCTCTGGCCAAGCGAGCACAGCAGGCAGATGGCATGATCTATTGCTCCATCAATCCGACGAACACGCGTACATCAAGAATGTCTTCCAGCGGTCCAAATTTCCAGAATATCCCGACCGGAAAATAGCATAATGCCAGATAAATCAAACGATATCATAGACAATCCGGGGCTTGCCGTCAAACGATGCGTAACATGTCCGCCCGGCTGGCGTTTCTGGTACTTCGATTACGCAGCTATGGAGTTCGCGGTATTCGGCCTCATGGCCGGCGAGCAGACGATCCTCGATGCCTATGCGGCCGGCGAAGACTTGCATCTGGCAATGTCAAAGGTGCTCTTCGGCGAAGAGCTGGCCGCCGAGAAGCGTGCCATAGCCAAGACGATTGACTTTGCAATCATCTACGGGGCCGGCAATGGCCGAATTGCTGAGCAGCTTAGTGTGCCGGTGAAGGAAGCGGCAGCACACCGTGAGGCCTACTACAGCCGGTTTCCTGCGATCCCGCGTTTCATTAAACAGTGCGACCGCGAGCTGCGCCGTCGGGGCTACGTGGAGGACTACTTCGGCCGCCGGTATCACATCCGAGAAGGCTACAAGGCCGTCAACGCACTTGTTCAGGGTGGCTGTGCTCAGGCGTTCAAAATCGCCATGCTGAATATGCCACAGAGATATGTCACCGGCGGGCGATGTAAGCTCATGCTGCCGGTACATGATGAGATGCAGTTTCGGCGGATGCAGGCAAGCCAGTC
>CAYNQP010000816.1:0-1859 GCA_964399325.1 uncultured Pirellulales bacterium | reverse complement strand
TGGCCAGTCTCGGCTTCAAGAGGCTGGCTCAGTTTGCCGAGGTCTGCTCGCCCTGGATGTTTCTAATGTTCATCGCGGGGGCTGTGACGATGCTTCCTCTTCTGGCCAAGGAGGTGTTGGGCGGCCCCATAGGCAGTCCCGCCGACTTCTGGAGGGTCGCGACCGAGAAGATTTGGACCGGAACGGCCCCTGAGGGACAGACGCAGATGACATTCTGGCACGTCGCTGCGTTTGCGTGGATATGCAATCTCGCTATGCACGGCGGGCTCTCGGACATGGCGCTGTTCCGCTACGCCCGACGGGCGTCCTATGGCCTCTACTCCGCATTTGGGATGTTCCTTGGGCACTACCTGGCCTGGATATGCGCCGGCATTATGGGTGCTGCCACGGCGATTGTTCTGAATACGACAATAGGCCAGCTCGACGCCGGCGGTGTTGCCTGGCAGACACTGGGGGCGACCGGGATCATCGCGGTCATTATCGCCGGATGGACGACCTCCAATCCGACTCTGTACCGGGCCGGGCTGGCTTTTCAGGCAGTCACACCAGGCTGGCCGAGATGGTTGGTTACTCTGATCGCAGGCGCAGTAACCACGTTGATCGCATGTTCGCCCTTTGTGTTCACGAGGCTGCTGGACTTCGTCGGACTCTACGGGCTGCTGCTGGTGCCTGTGGGCGCGATCGTCTTTGTGGAGCACTGGATCTTCCCACGGATAGGATTCACCCAGTTCTGGGTGGCACGCAAAAAGCTGCTGGTGAGTTGGCCTGCTCTGGCCAGTTGGGGCATCGCGATGGTCGTCGCGCTGCTCCTTCAGCGAACCGGAATGATCCATCTCTTCTTCCTGTTCGTGCCAGTCTGGCTGCTTACGTCGGTCCTGTACATCATCTTTGCGTCAATGGCGGGTGCCCGTGAGAAGCTCGGCCCGTTGCCGGAGGAAACGATGCCTGAACGTGCAACGGTCGCTGAGCCTAGCCCTCCCGCCAAGGGAGCTAAGCAGACGGACGTCGTGCTGTGGGCTTCTGCCATTATCGCTCTGGCCTCGCTAGCCGCCTGTGTGATCCTTCCCCTGTGGGTGTACGCCCAAGGCACCAGCGACTGGGAGCAGGCTACCGCGACGTTCAAGAAGGTTCTGATCGCGCCGACGGTCATCTACTTCATTGCCGGCACCATTTGGGCAATCAAGCGGAGTAGTGATAGATAGTTCAAGCACTGACACTGGGAGTTCTCTCATGGACAAGGCGTTGGCGGATCTGGTCAGGATTTCGAATGCCGCTGGCAGAGAGCCGACACGCAAGACGCGGGTTAGGCCGGCGGGACATTCGGGTCGTGAAGAAAAGCAGAGGGCCGTGATAGAAAGGAGACGATGATGGCTGATACGGACGGGGTCAAGAAAGCAAAGAATTTCTATGAAGATGTCCCCATGAAGACGCCGGGGTTCTTCCTCAAGGGAGCGGGCTCTCTCGACTGGGGAATGAAGAACCGGCTCTCACGAATATTCCGCCCTGATACGGGCCGCACGGTAATGCTTGCCATCGACCACGGCTATTTTCAAGGGCCAACCACGGGGCTCGAACGGATTGACCTGACGATCGTGCCGTTGATGTACTATGCCGACGCCATCATGCTGACCCGCGGAATCCTGCGAACGACGGTGCCGCCTACGTTGACCAAGCCCGTCGTGATGCGGTGCAGCGGCGGCCCGAGCATCCTCAAGGAACTGTCGAACGAGGAATTGGCCGTGGACATCGAGGATGCGATTCGGATGAACGTCGCGGCAATCACACTGCAGGTCTTCATTGGCGGCGAGTTCGAAACCCGCTCCGTGCACAATATGACGCGGCTGGTGGATATGGGACTG
>CAYNQP010000815.1:0-1866 GCA_964399325.1 uncultured Pirellulales bacterium | reverse complement strand
AGGGCATGGAAGTTCTCCGTGATGAGTCGCTTGCAGAAGGAGTGGATCGTGCTGATATCGGCGCCCTGGAGCAGGACGAGCTGACGGCCCAGCCGGGGGTCGCGCGTTTGCTGGTGCGCGTCTCTAAGCTGGCGGGCAATGCGGGAGCGCATCTGCTCGGCAGCCGCCTCGGTAAAGGTCAGGACAAGCATGTTCAGCACGTTCGGGCACAGGACGGCGTCCGAGACGATGTCCACACAGCGTCCCGAGAGCACCGCCGTCTTGCCGGTGCCGGCCGAGGCGGTGACGAGGATGTTGCGGCCCCGCGCGGCAATGGCTCGCTGCTGCTGCTCGGTCCAGTTGATCTTCTTGTCCGCCATCAGTGTCCCTTGAGCTCCTCAATCAGGTCGAGCTTGCCCTTGGCGCCGAGAGTGTTGTAGTCGTTGATCTGCCAGTCGAACCGGCAGACGGGTCGGGACTCGCAGTTCGAGCAGGCCACCTGCGTGCCGAGACGATACGGATGCACGTCCACCGCGCCCGAGAAGATCCCGCCGGCCAGCGCGACGATCTTGCCTCGCGCAAATTGCAGCACCTTCTCGAAGTCCGTCGGGCGCAGGGCCCCGCTCGTGCGGTAGTAGCCGTACTGGGCATCGTCCTTCGTGACGCCAAAATTGTAGAAGCGGCTCCAGCGTGAGCCCACGTCAGGGTCCAGGTGCCGAAAGTACTCGCCGTCGAAAAGGCCGTTGGCTTTGCGAGGTTTGGTCTCTGCGCCGGCCGCAAGCTTGTCGAGCGAGGCACTCTCGGCAGGGACCTGGATGGGCATGCAGAAGGCCCCGGCGACCGAATCGATACGCACGTTGTCCGCATTCAACACGGCCAGCAGATACATGGGCAGTTGGACGTTCAGCCCATGGTAGAATTCCACCCACTTGAATTTAGCGCCGGCGACGGACGTCTTGTAGTCGAAGACGAGACCGGCCTTGCGGCCCTCACTCTCGGCCACGTCCAGCCGGTCAATCTTGCCGCTCAGGGTCAGCGTGCGGCCGTCGGGCAGCGCCAGCTCGAATTTGCCGAGACTGGCCTCGGCCCGCTTGACGTCGCCGAAAGCGACCTCCGACAGAAGCGGGCGAAACGCGCCGGCCCGCGCCATCCGGGCGATATCGAGCACGCAGTCTTCAAGGACTTCGGCGGCGTTGTTGATGACGAAGGCGTTGTGCCGGGAGCGTGAGACGAATTTCGAGAGGAAGGGGTCGCCGCCGGCGAATGCGGCGATCTGCTCGCCCAGCAACACCATCAGGCGATTGTCGTCGGCTGTCGCGAAGTCCAGCTTCTCGGCGACCAGTCGCTTGTGCAAGGCGTCCAGAACCGCGTGGTAGAAATTGCCCAAGTCGAGCGGCTGCAATTTGAATTCACGCCGAGGCTTGAGCGCCAGCGTGTACTCGGCGAAGTACTTGAAGGGACAGGCAGCAAACGTGGCCAGTCGCGTCGCCGAGCTTTTCAACTCGCTGCCGAAAAGCCGCTGGATCACGCCCCGTTCGAAAGTGGCGTGGTTGTCGTAGCCCAAAGCCGCCGCCACCGACGCGCCGATCTGCGCGTAGTCGCCATCGCAGCGCAGCGCCTCCAAAAAATCCACAAGCGGTGCGTCGCCCGTGGCCTGCGGGGCGAAGACATCCCGGCCCAATCGGCTGCAAAGCACTTCCGCCAATTCCCCCACGGTGTGGACGCACTCGATCTCGGCGTCGTTGTCTGCGACGGACTCATCGGCAAGATCCGTAAAGAGCGCCTTCAACGGGTCGACGAAGTGCGACCGAACCACGGGACTGCCCTTCTCGTCGGCGGCTGGATAGCTGATGCACAGAAACTCCGACGGGCGCGTGAAGGCGATGT
>CAYNQP010000814.1:0-1869 GCA_964399325.1 uncultured Pirellulales bacterium | reverse complement strand
TCGCTGGCGGCGCTGCGTCGGGCCGTCGAGATGGGGGTCAACTTCATCGACACCGCCGACGTCTATGGGGACGGTCGCAGCGAGCGCCTCGTGGCGCAGCTCTGCCGCGAGCAGCGCGACCGCATCTACGTGGCGACCAAGGCCGGGCGGAGGTTGGACCCGCACGTGACTTCGGGCTACAACCGCAAGAACCTCACCGCCTTCATCGAGCGCAGTCTCAAGAACCTCGATACCGAGGCCATCGACCTGCTTCAGTTGCACTGTCCGCCGACCGAGGTCTATTACCTGCCCGAGGTCTTCGGCATCCTCGACGATCTGGTCGAAGCGGGCAAGCTGCGTTACTACGGCGTCAGCGTCGAGAAGGTCGAGGAGGCCCTCAAAGCCATTGAGTACCCGAACGTCCAGAGTGTTCAGCTCATCTTCAACATGTTCAGGCATCGTCCCGCCGAGCTGTTCTTCGAGCAGGCCCGGAAACGCAAGGTGGGCATCCTCGCCCGCGTGCCGCTGGCCAGCGGAATGCTCACGGGCAAGCTCAAGCGCGATTCGGTCTTCGCCGCCGACGATCATCGCCAGTTCAACCGCCACGGCGAGGCCTTCGACCGGGGCGAAACCTTCTCCGGAGTCGATTACGACACGGGCCTGAAGGCCGTCGAGGAATTGAAAGCGATTTGTCCGGCCGGTATGAGTATGGTGCAGTTCGCGCTGCGGTGGATCCTGATGTTCGACGCGGTCACGTGCGCGATCCCCGGGGCAAAGCGTCCGGCGCAGGCCGAGGATAACTTCGCCGTACCCGATCTGCCGCCCCTCGATGTCAAGACGATGCAACAGGTTCGGGCCATCTATGACCGCCACATCCGTGATCTGGTGCACCAGTACTGGTAGGAGACAAGGACAATGAGTGCGCGGGAGTTGAGGTATCACCACGTGGGTATCCCCAGCGATGCTGCTGGGCCGGACGACAGCTACAGCGCGGCGTACAAGCTCTATGCTTGGGGATATTTCGAGAGCCCCTACGGTGTGGAGTGGATGCATTTTGACCCCGACTGTCCCCTGCCCAAGCTCGTCAAGACGGTCCCGCACGTGGCCTTTGTTGTGGAGGACATTGAATCCGCCATTGCCGGCCAGGACGTCCTGATCGCGCCCAACAGCCCCACCGAGGGTGTGACAGTGGCCTTCATCGCCGACAACGGCGCGCCCATCGAATTTCTGCAGTTCGACCGACCCGAATCGGAAATTTGGCCACGCGATCCCAGGTTCAGAATCACGTAACCGGTGTCGCGGGCAGCTTCCGGATACAACACGCTCGAAATGAAGGGTTGCGAATCCGACGCGTCTGTGCTTGAATGCGATCTGTGATGTGACGAACGATGAATGCCTGTAGAGACGCAACATCTTGCGTCTCTTTTATGGGGTTGTGCTATGAAGTATCGCAGATTGGGTAAAACGGATTTGCGTGTTTCTGTTATTGGCGTCGGCACGTGGCAGTTCGGCGGCGAATGGGGCAAGGACTTCGAGCAAAGCGAGGTCGATGCCATTCTCAGGACGGCCGGCGATTTGGGGATCAACCTCATCGACACCGCCGAGTGCTACGGTGACCACCTCTCCGAAGAGTTCATCGGACGCGCCATCAAGGGACATCGCGATAAATGGATCATTGCCACCAAGTTCGGCCACAAGTTCCATCGCGCCTTCGAACGAGATAATGTCTACGATCCCGACGAGGTTCGCAAGCAATTGGAGGGCTCGCTCCGGGCGCTCCAGACCGACACCATCGACCTGTACCAGTTCCACAGCGGCACCGATGCGATGTTCGATACGGAAGGCTTGTGGGAAATGCTTGGTGACCAGCAGCAGGCCGGCAAGATTCGC
>CAYNQP010000813.1:0-1876 GCA_964399325.1 uncultured Pirellulales bacterium | reverse complement strand
GAGGTCCCACTGGCCGTGGCCTGCACATCATACAGCCGCCATGTCGCGCCGTCATAGGTTAATTTCGCTTTGGTCGTGGCGGCGTTGACACTCTTGAGGGTGGTGGCCTCCAGCGCCGGCACCGTGTACTCGTGACCACTGGCATCCACGCACGCCATGGCGAATCGATAGGTCTTCCGTGGTTCCAGCCCGACGAACTCGATACTGTGACTGGTCCTGAACGACGATTCGGTCTTCTCGGCAATCTTGTGGCTACCCTGGTAGACACGGACCGTCCCGCGCATGGGGATACCCGCCGTCGCCCAGCGCGCCGTGGCGGAGGTGCACCCTTCGATAATATGGTAGTTCTGAATGGCCTTCTTGGCGGGCTTGAGCGGAATCTCGAACTTCGAGGCACTCTCCGACAGGTCCTTGGAGATGGTCACAACGTCAACCAACTGCTCCGAATCGATCAGCTTCACGTCACCAATGACGGGCACGCCCAATTCGAAGCGGAGCGTCTGCTCGAGTTTGAATGCATACTCGACGCGATCGACCGTCACGTAGAGCTTGTCCTGATCCGTGGCAAAGGATGGAATGGGAATATCTATCGTAGCGGTCCCGTCCGTCGATTCCAGTATCACCGGGTAGGTCCCGCTGACCATGCCGGGCACCCAGTACCGCAGGTGGACAATGAGTTGCTCGCCGGTGAGTTTGTAGAAGGGGTCCCCCTCGATGGTCAACGAGAGAACCCCCGCGAGCTTGCCAATGCCTTTGCCGATCTGCTTCTTGAGCTCTTCCTGGCCCAGCAAGTCGATCAGCGTGTTTCGGGCGGACTTGGGGATCTTGCCGAAGACGCCATCGACCAGCGAGTCCTTGACCGCATCGATCGACAAAGCCGCCTCGGTCAGATCGATCAGACTCCGCTGGTCGTGGTACTCGACCGAGGTGCCCAAGGGCACCGCCTTGGGCGTGTCATCCTTACCGGAAGCCATGTTGACCCCAATCTGATCCTTCGCACTGGCAATATAGGAACCGGCCTTTGGAATCAGCCCGATGAGTTCCCACAGGTCATAGTTGATATCCTTCCAGGGAAATGGGCTGGGAACACCGGAGACGCCGATCAACCCTACCTGTAGCCGCGTCGGCAAATAGACGCCGAAGCTGCTCTCGAAGGCCTTGGCGTTCGACGGCTCAACCGGTTGGGCCGCGACACGCAACGTCAGCACTTCGTCGGCGTAGGTCTTCTCCGGATCATAGGTGAAAGTGACCTCCGCCGGGCATTTCACCGCCATCGTGCCGGTCGAGAATCGAATGCCCATCTTGTAGCGCACCACGACGTGCGCCGGGGGCCACCACGGCGACCAATAGGTGGACGGGGTAGGTTTGCCCTGGTACGACCAGCTCGGGCCATCCAGGGTCTTGACAACATCCATCGAGGCGGCGAATCCGTGCGCCGGGAACAAGGACAAACAAGTTGCTAATACCGGGAGCGAGAAAAGTCTGAACATATGTTTACCTCCAACAACCAACCGCGTCACAGAACAGGAATGAGCCTTCTCGACGTCACGCACAGATAGTGTTCCGGCCCAGACGCTCATACGGACTACCCGACAATGCTATCATATCATAGCAAGAATACGCCAAATGGCAATACCCTCTCGGGGATAGAAGAACTGTCCGTCCGACTAACGGTCCACCAGGGACCCGGCATTGAGCTTGGCGATCTCGGCGCGAAGCATCTCGATCTCCTTGCGCAGCCTGGCGTTCTCGTCCATCACCTTGGTCGTCACCGCATTGACGCGTGTGGCGATGCCCTTGCGCAGGTCCTCCTTCAAGTCATCGCCGAGCTTGCGGGTGGCCGCCAGTTGGGCATCCTTCCGTTCGAGTTCCTGGG
>CAYNQP010000812.1:0-1886 GCA_964399325.1 uncultured Pirellulales bacterium | reverse complement strand
CGACCTGGCCTCGCAGAACAGCCTGTTCTGCTCCCCGGACACGTACCGGGAGCTCTACTTGCCTTGCAGCAGGCAACTCAACGACTGGATTCACACCCACACCCAGTGGAAGACCCTGAAACACTGCTGCGGCGGATGCGAGCCGCTGATCGAAGGCTTCATCGAGGCCGGCTTCGACGCCTTGGACCCGGTTCAGACCTCAGCCCGAGGGATGGACCCCGAGGAACTCGTCGAGAAATACGGCGGCCGCATCGTCTTCTGGGGTGGCGGCGTCGATACCCAGCAAACCTTGCCGTTCGGCACGCCCGACGAGGTGCGCCGCCAGGTTGCCGAGCGCGTCAAGATCTTCAGCCGCAAGAACGGCTACATCTTCAACACGATCCACAACATCCAGTGCAACACGCCCATCGAGAACCTGCTGGCCATGTTCGAGGCCCTGGGCCAACCCGTCCCACGCAGCTAGGGCGCCCGCCGTAGAATGTCGCCATCAGAATAACCTGGGACGTGCTCCGGGGCGAATGAACTCAAGAAGCCC
This sequence comes from uncultured Pirellulales bacterium, assembly GCA_964399325.1. Lineage (GTDB taxonomy): Bacteria > Planctomycetota > Phycisphaerae > Sedimentisphaerales > Anaerobacaceae > JAFGLV01. The sequence continues at coordinate 1,351 of CAYNQP010000812.1, read as the reverse complement.
CTGCGCGGCGGAGGGAGAGGAAAAGCGAGATAACACGCAGGGGCTTGAGGGCTTAACCTGCTTCTTAAATATACCGGCCTTGATCGTCCGGGTAAAGTAAATTTTCCGCTGATTTTTGACATTGGAAAAGACCTCAAATCCGGCCAAATCAGGCTTCTTGCCCCTCCCGCCGCTTGAAAAGGCCCGTAGGTATGGTATCCTGACGGCTCAATGGAAATAGAGTTGCCCAAGCACACGACGGTACAGAGCCACGCGATCACCATCGTGCCTCGCTACGCCGAGACCGACAAAGGCGGCGTGGTCCACCACAGCGTCTTTCCCGTCTGGTTCGAGATGGGCCGGACCGAGCTGCTCCGTGCCAACGGCATCGTCTACAAGGACCTGGAGGCGGCCGGGATCTTCTTCGTGGTGGCCGAGCTGCGGATCAAGTACCGCCGGCCCGTTTTTTATGACGAAGAATTGCGGCTCGAGACGTCCTGCTCGAACGTCACCGCCGCCAAGGTGGAGCACACCTACCGGCTCTTCCGTGGCCGTGACCGCCTTCTCCTGGCCGAGGGATCGAGCGTTCTGGCCTGCATCAGTGCCGACAGGGCCATCCGCCGCATCCCCGAGTTCATGTATCCACCAGAGCAGTAACGGCGTGAGAACTTTGGGTACTGGTTCACTTTCAGGTTCTATCTTTTCGGTTGATTCGTCCATGTCCATTGTTCTTTTGTTCTTCCTTCTCCAATAGTAACACAAGGCCTTGAATCTTCCAAGCTCTGTCGGCTATGCCTGATGCCATTGCGGGGGTCTTGCCGAGCGTCAGATGCTTGCGGCAGAAGTTGTAGTGGAAGTAGTGCAAGCTGATAGCGTGTTGGTGGTTGCGCCATTTCTTTGAGAAGCCATTTGTTAATCTGGTAAACCTGCGGTTCGTCATGCGGGTCGTCAGGTTCAATCGCTCAGAGTAGGATGTGCTGATATGGGCAGGGCTGGGATTACCCATCAGCGGGCGTACCAGCGTCCCGATACACTTGCTGGGGCTGTATCTGGCTTCGTTGGTCCGGTCGGTGTCCTTTCCATAGAGCTTGAGTAGCTGAGCGAAGTCAACGCCATCCCACCCGAAAGCACCTTTGACCGCATTGAAGTAGGGCCTATACCCATCGCTCGTCAGTTGAATCCGGTTCTTGATTCGCTTGGCGATATCCTGGATGAACGTCTTGGCGTACTCCGATTCGCGTAGACCCACCAGAAACGAAATGACGAGCTTGCAGTCCGCGTCGATAGCACACCACGTCCAGCAATCGCCGTCGCCTTGCTTGCCGTGTTTCTTGCTCTGTTCTTTGCAGCCGACAAAGCTCCAAATCTCATC
>CAYNQP010000811.1:0-1904 GCA_964399325.1 uncultured Pirellulales bacterium | reverse complement strand
CGCGCCTGTCGTCAAAGCTGTTCTCACGGTCGCACCCTCAAGATGCGCCTTATAGAAGATCGCATCTCGAAGGTCCGCGTCAGTGAGCCGTGATCCTTCCAAGTGGGCGAAATTGAACTTGGCCCCGTGCAAATCTGCGTCGGCGAAATCGGTCCTGCGCAACCACGAACAACGCAAGCGCGCTCCGCTCATATGCGCATGATTGAACTGAGCATCGTTCAATTCCGCGTGTGAGAGACCCGCTTGATCGAGTATTGCGCTCATGAAACAGCAGCCATTCAGGTAAGCCCTTCCCCGAATCTCCACGATTTCACCAGTGTGTGGATCACCGAGGATACTGGCGCTGAGGTGAACCCCTTTGAGATAGAAGAGGGACAGATTGGCCCCTTCAAGACAAACATCTTCGTCCGAGTTTTCTGTGCGCCACTGGTTCCAGCGCACTATCCCCTCATCGAGATCCTGCGAACACTGCTTGAGACGATCGTACTGTCGTTGGTCGAATCGCGGTTTGCTATCGTCTTTGTTGTTACAGTTGTCGGTGTCCGCTGCACTCATCTTTGTCTCCCGGATGTGCCCATTTGCTTTTCGCCTGTCCGCGTTGACAGACACACATCTCTCCGGGCGATATTCTACCGCACGACGGACGCCGGGGAAGAAGGAAAAGCGCGTTGCTTCTGCGAACAGTTCAAGACACCTGGGCCTGATACGGTTGAGGTCGTCTAAGGGCATGCCACCTCGGAGAATGAGCGTCAGCCACCCCTGTCATTCCTGCGGAGGCAGGAATCCAGAACCCTCTCGAAAGCGACTGGACCCCTGCCTTCGCAGGGGTGACAGAGTCATGATCGCAGGGGCACGTTGGTGGTCCGGAATCGGCAATTGCACCATCGTGGTCTCTGTGCTTCCGACGGGTGGCAGCCTCAAAGCCTGTCCTGAGCATCGTCGAACGGAGCCGAAGGCCTTGGGGATGGCTTTTCCGCGACCATGAAGCACCATCGCCAAGCTTCGCTTGACGCTGCCACCCGAGACTTCGCGCATCATGAAGGGCGCGCTACGCGGGTCGCCGGTCGAGATGCGAAGTACGAGCTACGCGCTACTCCGTCACCTTCCCCGTGGCGGCCCATTCGGTGCCTCGGGTGATGATGGTTTGGACGCCGGGGGTCATGAGGGCTTTGCGGTCGTGGCCGAAGGCGTTGTGGACGACGCGGCCCTGGCCATAGTTCAGGGTGAAGACCAGCGGCTCGGTCGCGTTGCTCCAGTCGGAATCGGCCGAGACCAGCACGTTGATCTCGCCGGCGCCCTGGAGCTTGGCGTACAGCTCGTCGTTGGTCACGAAGTCGCTCATGCCCTTCGTGATGGGATGTTCCTTGTTGGCGATCTTGGCGTTGATGTCGCTGCGTGGGCCGTGGCCTGAAGTACCCATCACCCACTTGCGGCCGCACAGCTTGCCGAACTCCTCCCACTTCGGGAACGAGGCGCTGGCCAAGTGCTGGACGAAGAAGCCCTTGCCGCCCTTGACGAAGTTCAGGAGATTCTCCTGGGCCTGGTCGGAGATCACGGGGACGCGCGCGCTGTAGATCGTAAAGACGATCGCGTCGTACGCCTTCAGGGCGTTCTGCGATTCGAGAATCCACGGGTCTTCGCACACCTTGACGTCGAACTTGCCCGACTTGACCAGGATTTCCCGGGTGGTCTCGGAGATCTCGCGCCACGGGTGGGCCGAAACATCGTCACCGGTAATCAGCAGGACCTTGATCTGGGCAGGCTGCCGCGCCCCGCCTGCCGCCATAGAGAAACCCAGCACCACCATACTCAACAGAACCGCCACAAAGATTGAACGCCGCATCTCGTTACCCCTTACAGATTTACGGTTCTCCATTTACTATTTGCCATCTGCCGGCACGCTC
>CAYNQP010000810.1:0-1906 GCA_964399325.1 uncultured Pirellulales bacterium | reverse complement strand
TCGATTCCGCCCGCCAACAGGCAAAACAACAGCAGCATTTAGAGAAACATGCACAGGAAATCCGGATTTCTATCTACAGACGGACGCCGACAGACGCCATAGTATTGGGCGATGAAAGAGATTCGGCGTTCAGATACCTGACGCGCCAGTTGCAACGCCGGGAAGCAGAGGCTGTTACGCTGCGATACCGAGACAACTACAGTATCGCTGAGATCGCTTCCAAGATGGGCGTAGACGATCGCACTGTGAGTCGGTATCTGTCTGCGGGCTTGAGGCGGCTGCGCAGAGATTTGGCGATTGAATGAGGGATACGGATGGTGGCCTTTGACGAGAATCGCGGTTGCGAGGAAGCAGCGGCGTATTACCACGATTTCCTCCTCGATCCGAGCGACCCTTCCATTCCAGGGCCTGTGATCGACCATCTTGGCGCCTGCGAGCATTGTCGCGGGCAGGTTCGCCATTGGGGGGAGGTACTGGCCGAGGCGGAAGGTGAGCCTGGCCGGACCGTTGCCGACAAGGCCCTGATCGCCGAGTTGCAGCTTCATTTCGAGCACCTCGGTCGACCCCTCAGTTGTGGGCAGGTCAAGCCGCTCCTTCCCGGCCTTCTGATCCCGTCGCTGAGAATAAGGATCCCTACGCCTGTCACGGTCCACGTGGATCACTGCGCCGAGTGTGCCGCGGATCTGGCCACCCTCAGAGGGCTCGGCCTCAACAGCGAGCAGTTGACCAGACTGACCCGGCTTTATGCGGAAATCTCCGCGGGCGATTCTCGGACCTGTCAAAAGGCCCAATCGAGGGTTGGGACCCTCGGGTCGGTCTCCCTGGAAGATGTTGAAGACGAGGTTCTGCGGCCTCTGTGCATTTGTCGCAAGTGTCGCGACAGAGCGTACGAGTCCAGGCAGGAATGGCTGGACGGGAGGCGGGACCGCCCTGACACGGGCGACATCTGCGACAGTGAAATATCCATTGCCGACCTCTTCGATTATGTGGTTCCCAATGGGCGAGCGGGAGCTGAGGATTCCAGGGCACGCCGGCAGAAGGGGACCGGTGAGCACCTGCGGTCCTGCCCCCGATGCCTGGAGAAGCTGCAAGCGCTTCACCGCGCCGTGTACGGCATCGCCGATCGTGGCGACTCCAATGTGGCCACGCTGTATACGACCAAGCCCATCGACCAGGAGGTGCCCGAGGATGCCGAGAACCTGTACGCCGGGCATCCGATAAATGTTGAGGTTGTCCATCGCACACCTGATCCGCTGGGGGAAGGCTCCCGATTTGCATCCGGGGTCCGAGCGGCACTGGGGCGTGGCTTCTCCAATCCGGTTCTCAGGCCGCTTATCAGGACCGCGTTTCTGGTCGCGGCGATGATTCCTCTGGCCGTTGTCTTCCGGATGAGCACGCGCTCCGCATCCGGTCTGAGTATCCGTCAAGTCAACGACATTATCGCCGGCGCTCCTGCCGTGCATGTCACGATCACGTACGGGAACGGGACGAAACCGTCTGAGGAAGTCTGGATATCGAGTGCCCAGAAGACGTTCATATCACAGACCTCTGAGAGGACGAAAGCCTACGATCTGCAGAATAGACGCAAGTTCCTCGCGGAACCGGGGGGGGGGTGACCGCGAAACCTGTCAACCTCAGCGACAAGGAGTTCGCGGATATCAAGCGGACGATACACAAGTATCTGGATTTCTCCTTCCCCAACGTTAGCCCGAATGCGGAACTACAGCGTGTGGTCGGGGACGACGGCTCCGCAGCGAGCGAGGCTGATGAAATCTTCGAGCTGCCCTTGCCAACGATGGACTCGAAGGGAGATCCGTTCTTTCGCCGGTGGACGGTATACGTTGATCGTACGACGAGACTGCCTCGAAGGACCACGTTCTGTACCAAGGTGAAGGCAGAAGGACCC
>CAYNQP010000809.1:0-1908 GCA_964399325.1 uncultured Pirellulales bacterium | reverse complement strand
GATCGATCCGCCACAGCTCGTTGTGCTCGTCCGCACAGGCCCAGAGATTGCCGTCCCCGTCGAAGTAAAGGCCGTTGGACCGACCGCAGGGAGAGAGGAAGACGCTCAGTGTGCCGTCCGTGGACCACTTCATGATCTGATCGTTCGGCTGGTCCGTAAAGAAGACATTGCCCGCCGCATCTACGGCTGGGCCCTCCGTAAACGAAAAGCCCATGGCGAGTCTCTGCAGGTGTGCCCCGTCGGCAGTCACGGATGCCCTCTCCGTGGCGAAGCCACCCATGCTCAGCGTCAACGTCACCCCCATGAAAACAGGCCAGAAAACCCTCATGGCGTCCTCCAATGCGCAAGTTCAAATTGTAACTTATGATTCTACCATGATTTAGCCTGAAAGGCAAGGCAGACCAATATCTGGGGGAAATTCAAGGGGTCAGGTCAAAGGTCAAGACGCATCGTCACACCGAGAGCAACCGGCCCCACTGTGGCCCGAGCAGAAGGGCCCGCCGCACGTCAGAATCAGGGGACATCTCCTTCGCCTCGGGACTTGTTACCTGCGCCGTCAATTGACGGAGGAAGATCTCGAAGTCAGCGTCATCTATGACATCGTCGCTGGGTATAGAGATATCGCAGGCAGGGTTCCAGTTGGGATCGCCAAGCCGGCTTCCCATCGCGGCGAGAAGGATGGCATAATCGTCAGCATCAATATCGTTATCGTCGTCAAAATCTCCGACAAGCCCGCCATCCGATGTTTGCCTGAGCCATTGATCGGTAAATACGTCATAGTCAGCCTGATCTATGACACCATCGCTGGGCATGGAGATATCGCAGGCAGGGTTCCAGTTGGGATCTCCCAGGTGGGTCCCCATCGCGCCGGTGAGGATGATATAGTCATTGGCGTCGATGTCGTTGTCGTCGTCGATATCTCCGACAAGCCCAAGCTCCGTCGCAAGCTCGATGCCAGTCCCGTTAGGATCGAGGTTCCGAGAGTACTGTTTGTCGATAGCGTTGTTCCAGTGCTCGTGCACGCCCAGGCTGTGGGTCAGGCCGCCGTCATGGTTGGGATCATACACGGTCCCCGAAGGAGGATCGGAAGCCAGAGCCGCTTCGTGGAGGTAGTCTTCCGCGCCCGACATCTGCGGGTATCCGTTGAGGTTGATCGTGTCGTATTGGCCGGCGCCCGGGTGATATGCAGTCCACTCGCTACGCAGGAAATCGTAGGCTACGGAATCGACAGCGACCGCGTCTTGCGAGAGGAAGATGCTGGACGGCCAATTGTCGTTGAACGGCGACATTTTCCAGCGAACAGGACGCGAGTCCCAACCCCGGCCGGCGTAAAGACCGTCGATCAAGAAGAGCATGGTTTTGCCGCCGAGCTTCGGATGCCCGATCAGATCGACAAGGGCCCGGTAGTGCCCCATGCCCGGCGTCTCCCAGGCGCGGGTCCAGTGCATGTTGTAATAGCCGGAGTCCGTGGGCAGTCTCAGGGAGCCGAAGTGGTTCTTGGCGGTGACGGTAATTCCATTCTGGGTATGGCTCTTGAGGACTGCGAAGTTGATGAAGTACGTGGCTTGTGAGAAATGGGTCGGCAGATAGTCCTGATTCCTTACGCCTTGAAAGCGGCTGGCATCAGGGTCGCTCCAGTAGAAGGGAGCCGAGTAGTCCGTCGTCACCTGCGTCCGGCCGGGGAGGGCCAAGCCGCTCTTGGTTAGGTAGACGACGCCCGGGCAATTCGGCTCAACCTTGTCATACCAATAGTCGGGCAGGCACGCGAAGGGGTCACCGATGCTGATCTTGTTGGGTTCAACTCCCGCTATGTCCGTCAGTTGGCTCAGAAGCGCAATCGCCAGTTGGGGGGAGCAGTCGATCTGGTCCATAGTGTCCCGCGACTTGGTCGCGCTGCTGCGCGTCAGC
>CAYNQP010000808.1:0-1909 GCA_964399325.1 uncultured Pirellulales bacterium | reverse complement strand
TGAATAAACTACTTCAAGCTCGGTAGGGTGTGCCCCGCACACCGATTGACGTGACCGGCAAAAACGGAAACGGTGAGCACGGCACACCGATGGACATGACCGGCAAGAAAGGAAACGGTGGGCATGGCCCACGCTACGTGATGCGCGGGCACCAATGACGATAGGCCGATGTTCATAACGATGGTCTTCATTTCGGTGGTGGTGCTGGGCGACGGTGTGCTGCTGTTGTTTGACCCGGCGCTCTACCGCAGGTGCGTGGATTACGCCGAGGAGACCGTAGGGCCTTCGTGGCCTATGATCAGCGGGCTGTTACTCATTCTCGCCGGGCTGTTCATTTTCATCACTGGAGTTTGCAGAGCGATATCCGTCATTTTCGGCGCGATGGGCTGCGTCTTGGGCCTGGTCGGTGTGTTCGCTATTCTGGCTGGAACAGAAGATTATCGCTATCTCGGTCAATGGTGGAAGTCGCGTCCCAACGCGCAGTATCGGGTAGCCGGCATCGTACTTGTCATTCTCTCGGTTGCGATCATGCGTTTTGCCATGGAAATCCGGTAGGGTGTGCCCCGCACACCGATTCACATAATCAGCGCGCGACGACAGACGCTCCGTCATATGACGTGTCCTTTCCTTCCTCCTGGCTCGCACGTTCGGAAGCGGTGTGCACGGCACACCCTACCTGAGATGCGCGCGTTACCGAGAGTGACCAGTCCGAGGGCGACTGCCGCGAGGCAGTTGGTCCTGAAACTCATTGCCGTTGTCATGGTCGTTTCCTCAGTTGGTGCGATAGTCTACTGGAACAGTTGCGGAGCGAATTCGTTGAGGTAGTCGCGCCAGTTGATCCAGGTGTGGCCGCCGGCGCTTTCCTTGAAGACCACATCGAAACCGTGCTTCTTCAGCGCGGCCACCGTGGCCCGGGAAGTCTCGATCAGGAAATCCTCACTGCCCGTGCCAAACCATATCAGCTTGATTCCCTTCTTCAGGTCGGCGTCGTCCAGCACTTTCTTGTTCTGTTCTTCCCAGTTCGCACCGGAGTCGCCGCCCATGCCGCCGCGGCCGCCGCCGGTGATGCCGAAGACGCCTGAGCTGAAGACACCGATGTATGCGTATTCGTCGAGGTTAGGAACGGCGATGCTCAGCGTCTGGGCGCCGCCCATGGACAGACCGGCAATGGCGCGATTCTTCTGGTCCGCGTAGACGCGGTAGTTCTTCTCGATGTACGGCCTGATGTCACTGCGGAAATCCAGCACGAATTCATCGACGGGCGGCCTCGCGCCACCGCGCCCGCCGAACATAGACGCGCCCGCATGTCCGGCGGGCATTACGACGACCATCGGTTTGGCTTTCCCGGCTGCGATCAGGTTGTCCAGAATGAATCCGGCCCGGCCGACCGATGTCCACGAATCGTCACAATCGCCCGCCCCGTGCAACAGGTAGAAGACGGGAAACTTGCCCCGGCCCAATTCGTAGCCGGGCGGTGTGTAGACGTGCATGCGGCGAAAACGCTTGAGGGACTTCGAGTAGTACGTCACCTCCGCGACCGCGCCGTGCGGCACGTCCCGAGTGTCCATGAAGTCCGATCCGGGCACGACCACGAGGCTCCAGGTGTTCGCGTTGGATTCGCTGGTGGAGGGATTGCGCGGATCGATCACCGACACGCCGTCCACGTTGAAGTTGTACCGATACGCCCCTGCCTGGATCGGGCCCAGCGTCACTTCCCAAATCCCGTTGGGGTCCTTCTTCATCTCGGCGCCCCGGCCGAGGTCCGGAATGTCACTGCCGCTGAGCACTACCGCTTCGGCCTTGGGCGCCAGGATGCGAAATGTGACGTGCCGGTCGGCGGCTACTTCGGGCGAGACGACCCGCGGACCCTGCCGGCCGAACTGCGCCTGCGCCGGCGTTGTCAATGTCA
>CAYNQP010000807.1:0-1912 GCA_964399325.1 uncultured Pirellulales bacterium | reverse complement strand
TACTTCCATCGGCCGACCAAAGGTGATTTCGTGAGTTTTCAGACAGAGCCTAGCATTGTTGGCCTTCGCAGCGATGTGGCATGGCGTTCCGACACCTGGCCAGATCTTGTTTATATCATGCCCTTGGTCAATCAGCTCCTGGACGTGTGCCTCATCGCCCTCCTCCACGCCGGTGCGCAACTTGGAGTCGGTGCAGCCAGCCATCAGCACCGCGACAACGATTGACACTCCTACCAACACGTTTCCCTTTCTATGAGCGATCATCTTGTTCCCCTCTATTGGGCTAGGTCATTTGTCCCGACAAGTGATGAGCGCGATAGTGCTATGTCGAGAGCGGACTAACATTGTTCTGCCACCAGTACACACAGCCTCTGCAATTCTGGATGGCGGAGCTGTGTCGTGATACAGCGCTACCGCGGTCCGGCCGCAGTCCCCGCGTCTCCAAGCTTCTGAGATGCCCCAGGATTCTTGCTATCCGTCTTGCTGATACAATGCCACGATCTCTTGCATGCCGGGCACTGCTGGGCCTTGGGAGTTCGTAGTTCGGACTTGCAGAGAGGGCAGGTGCCGTCGGAGGGATGACAGGTCAGGCATATGAATTCGCCTGTCAGTTGGCGATCCCGCTTCACAAGTCGCACCGGACCGCCACAGTCGTCACACGCTTTTGTTATGTCTGTTTCTTGGTAGACGGGTCGTTTCTCCTCTCTAACATCATTTGGCCCCGAGACTCTTACCCCTCCCTTGTAAGCGTTCTCTATCAGGTCACCAACGAAAGTCCCTGGGCGTCCTCCCAGGAAACCGCCAAGAAATTTCCCACGCCAGCCCATATGACATCTCCGCGGATACTAGGGACAGTCACGAATGGCGGTTCGTTAAGCGGTGTCATCGGCTGACAATCCGCATTCCTGGCCCAGAAACGCGGATATAAACACTGCCAGCGGCCTTAAGCAACCGCCATTCGGGACAGTCACCTATTTCTCTCCTTCTCACCTCTCATTTTCCCTGTTTTTAGGGCCTTACACCCACTCGCTGTCACGTATCAGGGCCACAAATCGTGTCTCTACCGCAAATCCAAAGGTGCCGCGTCAAAGTCTCAAGTGACATTATTGTGGCCCGGCGGGTCGGGAAAGGCAAGGAAAAAATGGCCGTCACGGCGATTTTTCGTGGATGCGTAAATGCGTGAAAGCGTTGGAGCGGCCGGCCGGAGGCCGGGTCAGAGCGTGAGAGTGTAGATGCGTCGGAGCGTTTCCCCATCCCCGCATTGCCGCCTAACGCATTTACGCTTCTACCCTTCCACCGTCTGCGCGTCGCTTGAGGTAATAATCCCGGGCCATTTCTTCCGCGTCGGCGCGGGCAAATGTCCTATCTTGACATTACCGGATAAGAGGCTTATGATAAGCCTCAGAGGTTCGTTGTGAACACGGTTGAACCAAGTCGCTACGACGAAAGGATCGATCATGCACATCAGGCTTAGCACCGCACACCGATTGGCAATCGTCGCTGTCCTTTTACTGGGTCCAGGCGTGGGACTAGCGCAAAACCCGACGGTTACAACAGCGGCCTTCGGCACGACTTCGGGCGGCACGGACGTGACGCTCTACACGCTGACAAACGCGCACGGCCTGCGGGCGAAGGTGATCGAATACGGAGCCACCCTGATTTGGTTGGAGGTGCCGGACCGCGACGGCGCCATGGCCAACATCGTGCGCGGCTTCGATAATCTGACCTCCTACACGCAGAACGCGTGGACTGGTTCGACCGTCGGGCGCTACGCTAATCGCATTGCCAACGCCCGATTCACACTGGACGGCGTCGAGTACCAGCTCACCGCCAACTCTGGGCCCCACCAACTCCACGGCGGCAGTGCGAAAGGCTTCCACAACGTCGTCTGGCACGGCTATCCCTATCAGAC
>CAYNQP010000806.1:0-1912 GCA_964399325.1 uncultured Pirellulales bacterium | reverse complement strand
GGCTGCCGCCGGAGCGTGTGGACCGTACGAACACTCTTGACGGCAAAGCCAGCGGTCTCCATCTGCGCTGCCAGCTCAAACGGCTCGATGCCGTGATGAACGACGTCTGTGCGGCTGGAATGGAATGCCCCGTCTTCAGGTTCGAGGTCCGCGATGGCGACCCAGCCCTCCGGGCGCACCCACTCGGCGAAGCGCTTGAGCAGTTGCGGGATGTTCCCGACGTGGTGAAGGACCATGCTGCTGACGATCGCGTCACACGACACCGTGGCATGTGACGGATCTTCGGCCTCCAGTAGGAGGGCCTGAACGTGGGTCATGCCACTTGCCTCGGCCTTGCGCGTCAGCGCCGCGAGCATCTCGGCTGAGACGTCCGCCGCCGTGACCGACGCGACCTTGGGGGCAAGGTGATAGGTAATCAGCCCCGTGCCACACCCGAAGTCCATGATCTGCATGTCCGGGCGCAACGGGAGTTCCTGGCCCATCGCCTTCGTCACCGACGCGGCCAGCGCCACACGTGACGGATTGTCGTCCCACGTCGCCGCCGCCTTGTCGAAGTGCGACTCCGGCCCGGAGACTTCGCCAAGGCGGCTTGCATGTTTCGGATCGTTCGAGTCACGAGTCATAGTCATCTGCCCCTCAGACTGCACAAGGCACTCATTACGGTCGGTAGATCTGGCCCGGGGCCCCGTTCAAGATGATGAGACGAGTCACCCTCTCTTGCACGCTGCGAACGCATCTCTATCTCTGGGCCTTGTGGCGTTTGTCGCGCATGTAGATCGCGCGGGAGTGGCCGTCGCCCTGGGTGCGTTCGTCTATGTCGAAGAGCTTGGTTGCCTGCACCAACTCGCGGAGCTTGCCGTAGCCATAGTTGCGCGGGTCGAATTCGGGAGCTTGCTTGGCGATGCTACTGCCCACGGCCCGCAGGTGGGCCCAGCCGCCTTCATCGGAGGCGGCTTCGAGGGCGCTGCGCAGCAGCGCGACCAGTTTCGTATCACCCTTGAGATCGTTGGCCGTCTTGGGCTTGGCAGCCTTCTCGTCATCGGCCTCGAACCGCAACACCTCCACGAAGATGAACTTGTCGCACGCCGAGACGAACGCCTTGGGGGTCTTGCGCTCGCCGAATCCGTACACGAGCAAGCCCTCCTCGCGAATCCGTGTGGCCAGCCGCGTAAAGTCGCTATCGCTGGAGACCAGGCAGAATCCATCGAACCGCTCCGTGTAGAGCAGGTCCATCGCGTCGATAATCATGGCGCTATCCGTGGCGTTCTTGCCCACGGTGTAGCGGAACTGCTGGATCGGCTGGATAGAGTGCTCCAGCAAGACCGACTTCCATCCGGTCAGGCTGGGGGTGGTCCAGTCGCCATATATCCTCCTGACGCTGGCCACGCCGTACTTGGCGACTTCCGACAGCAGGCCTTCCGTGATGGACGACTGCGTATTGTCGGCATCGATCAAGACCGCGAGCATCGGCTGCGCCTGCTTATCCTCACTCATCTTACACCTCCTGTGTACTTCCAATGCAATACTTGCCGGTGCGACTCCCCACACGACGGCGACTAATCAATGCCCCATAGTATAGCCATACCGTCCGCCCAGACCACAGAAATCCGCTGCGCCGATGGCTTAAGCTTTTCTGCATGGGCCGAGGCCCATTCTACTGGCTACCTGTCATTGGCATCGTCGCGCCTTTCCGGGAGGCGTTGTTCCAGCCTCTCGATGCGCGCTGCCAGAGCCTGCTGCTCCACTCTTTGCAGCCTGGCATGAAGACGCCAGCACACGAGGCAAGCGCCACCGACGGGCAGCGGCAGTATGACCAATGTGGGCAGATCCATCTCCAGCAGCGCCTCGAGGTACACGGGAGACATGAGAATTCCTGCGCCGAGGAGAAATCCTCCCACCCCGCCGAGCAATG
>CAYNQP010000805.1:0-1916 GCA_964399325.1 uncultured Pirellulales bacterium | reverse complement strand
GGGTGGATGGCCGAGGCCGAGAGCAGACCATTCAGCAGTTGCCCAGTTCAGACGTATTTCCACGGAGGACAGTCGGCTCGGATCTATGGCTTTGATGTAGGTATCGTAGTACAGATAGCCCTGTCGGTCGGGGTCATAGGGTCCATTATAGTACCACTGCCGATACCATCCGGTGTCCGGATAGTAGTACCATGTTCCAGAGCCGTGCCCGTCGCCGTCACCGCCGGCAAGGCTGCCGTCGTGATCCAGGATGATGCGGTACCAATATCCCGGGAAGAAGCTCGGGTCCTCAATCTGCCCCGTGACAGTTGAGCACAGCAGAATCAGCGTAATCAAGAGTGGCCATGCGAGTGAAAGTCCTGGTTTCGAGTTATTCATGTTCAGACTCCGTAGTGGTAACCCCCCGTGGTTGCCCTATTCCATCCGATTGCCCATCGCCATCCGGGCAGACACGGGGGCCTGCTCCTATCTGGGCCGGCGCGTTTCTCTGGCTCGCGCGTTGTATGTGAAGTCGGCATTATTGGGCAGGACCTTCTTCAGAAAATGGCCCCATGGGAATCCCTGCCATTGGGTACCCAATTGCCATGTGCGCTGTGCCCGAGAAAATCTCATCGGCCTGTTGTGGAAGAAGGTCGTTCTCCTTACAGAAGTGTCTCGCTCTGCCGGGTGAAAGGGCGACGCGATTGGACGCGCGCGTGGGATATCCGTGGGCAAGGTGATCGTAGCGCTTGTGCCGGCCAAGAGCCGTTGGGAAGGGATGCTATCGGAGTGACCTCTGAAGTGAGCGGTTCTCAGAGCCATGCGGCATGGTTTTCTCGGCCATGAGTAAATTGGCTGTAGATGAGAGTCCTGATCGCAGAATCTTCGGGTCGTGTCGGTCACCGGCTGGCCCTGGCCTTGAACCGGGCGGACTGGGTGGATCCTCTGGTGGCCCGGATATTTGGCAGCTTCCGGAGCCGGTGGCGAGACTCGAAACTGCGAAAACGGACCTTCGCTCCCACTTCATCGTCGGACCGGGCTTCACCGATCCTCCAACGCCCCACTTGCAGAAGAGAATCGTCTGCTTCCCCCGGCGGGAGCAACTCTTGAGAGTCAACGCTCATGTGAGTATCATTGATAGACCCTATTCGAGGGCATTCGGCTCAACGAGAACAGTACGGTGACAGGACAAGACTATGTGGCCGGAGATCGGGCCCGTCTCAACATACGGAATGATGTACATCGTCAGCTTCCCGGAGGCGGCGGTCGCAGCCCTGCTGTCGCCCGGCGAGCGTCGGACGGTCGGTCAGACACGGAGTGATGCCGGAGAGAGGAACCGATGAACGGCGACCAGGACAGGCGCGAACGGATTCGTCAGCGCATCAAGGAATTCCCCACGGGACCCGGCCTGTACTTCATGAAAGGGGCTGATGACGTCGTGCTCTACGTCGGCAAGGCCAAGAACCTGCGTTCGCGCGCGGGCAGTTACTTCCAGCCGGGTAGCGACCTGGAGGTTTCGCGCGGACCTCGGATCGTCGAGATGGTCGAAAAAGTCAACGTTGTGGACTACCTCGAAACCGAGACCGAAGTCGATGCCATGCTCAAAGAGGCCCGGCTGATCAAGGACATTCGCCCGCCGTACAACACGGACCTCACCGATGACAAGACGTTTCCCTATCTCGAAATCACGACACGCGAGGATTTTCCGGGTGTCTACATCACTCGGAAACCGCAGCCCAAAGGCACGCGGCTGTTCGGTCCGTTTGCAAATGTCAAGGACCTGCGGGCCGTCCTGGTCGAGCTGCAGAAGATATTCAGGTTCCGCACGTGCACTTTGGCCATTGAGCAGTCTGATCCCAAACGACGCTTCTTTCGGCCATGCCTGCTCTACAGCATCAAGCAATGCACGGCGCCCTGTGCGGCCAAGACCGATAGGG
>CAYNQP010000804.1:0-1918 GCA_964399325.1 uncultured Pirellulales bacterium | reverse complement strand
CCGTAGGGGAACCTGCGGCTGGATCACCTCCTTTCTAGGGATAACTAGAACGTTGGCCCCTTTAGGGCCGGCGAAAGTCAGCCATTTTCGCTGTTCGGCTTAGCTGTACTTGTAATTGATAAGGCCCGGTCTTCGGATCGGGCTTTCTTTTTGCGCTGGCCACGGTTATACTGGTCTCGTGAGACAGGAAAGGACCTCAAAGACGCAAAGGACCTAAGAGACAAGGTTTGTCATTGTGTCTTTTTGGTCCCTTGGGTCGTTTTCGTCCCTTTGTCCTTTTCAGGAGCTGAGCCATGACCGACGGCTTCATCCCTCCCCACGGCGGCTATGCCAATCTGCTGTCCTATCGCAAAGCCGAGATCGTCTACGACGCCACGGTCTATTTGTGCGACCGGTTCCTCGCCAAGCGCGACCGCGATCGCACGCGCGACCAGATGATCCAAGCCGCCCGCTCCGGCAAGCAGAACATCATCGAAGGCAGCCAGGCCTCCGGCCTGTCCAAAGAGATGGAAATCAAGCTGACCAGCGTCGCCCGCGCCAGCCTTCCGCTTCACAATCATCAATAATCAATCGTAAATCATCAATCCAGAGGTCTGTGCGAATGTCATCATCGGCCTGATCAAGGTAGCGAGCTATCTGCTCGATCAACAAATTCACCGGCTGGAAGAAGACTTCCTGAAGGAAGGAGGCCTGCGCGAACGCATGACGGGCGCCCGCCTCGCCAGCCGCGGCCGCCAGCGCGGAAAGCCTCCCCGAGACCGGCGATAGCTCTTTGGTCCTTTGGGTCGCTGTCGTCGTTCCCTACGGACTTCCTCTTGGTCACGCGACCGCGTAGAATGAACGCCATGAAAGCGCAAAACGCAACAAGTCAGAGCACCCGCATCGAGGGCGGCATCAGATCGCCCTCGACACCGTCGAAATGCTTCAGAAGGCCAAGCACCCATGAGCGAAAACACTATCAAGTTTCCGGCGCTGGCAGAGCCTAATATCGAAGAGGTGCTGCGCCAGTTTCTCGACGCCTCGGCGCAACGGCTCAAGCCGGCGACGCTCCGTAAGTATCAGAGCGTTATCGAGCTTTTCATAGCGAGCATGAACAACTACGGTTCCGGGACGCTGGGCGAGGCGGAGACAGCGCTATTCGAGCAGTTCTATGACGCCAAGGGCAAGGCCCATCGCGAATTCTGCCAGATATTCGGGCCGGACAAGATCGCAGGCAACGTCGATGAGTTTCTCGGCTATTTCATGCCGCGTAAGGTGATGTGCGGCAAGGAGCTGCTGCAAGCGGCCGGGACCGCGACGAGGAAACTGGCCGCCTGGCTGAACGAGCAGGGCTATCTCGACGAGGAATCGGCTGCGGCTGCGGCCCAAAGCGGGGCGGCCGCCGCCAAGGCACTGCCGGCCGGGGAGAGACTGGCCGAGGCCCTGGATCGCTACTGTGAGGCCCACGCACCCGACGAGTGGACCGAAGAGATCGATGATTACTTCACGGTCGAAAAGATCGAGCCGGGCAAGCTGCACCTTTCGCCCCTGCTCGGCGCCGAACTGGATGATGACGATGCCATCGTCGTGTCCCTGCCCAAAGCGATCACCGATCTATGCCAGGTAGGCTGGCAAATAAACCTGGCGATCGGCAAGACGAAGAAGGGCTGGCGCCTCCTCGAATCCGGCAACGTCGATCCCTTGTGACGCCTGGCCCGGCCGAAGAAACGATGAACCACGCCGCGATCATCAATCATGTCATCCCGACCGCAGCGGAAGGACCGAAATCATCAATGCTCAGGCCTCGTCGCCTTTGACGGGAGGTTGGTCGGGGGCTTTGTCCAGAATCCGCTTGAGGCTTCGCTTCTTCGCGCGGCGGTCCCTTACAGGCCATGTGGCCCAGCCGTCCTCGGCTGGGAATGGGAAGGAGGCCTCAGCT
>CAYNQP010000803.1:0-1923 GCA_964399325.1 uncultured Pirellulales bacterium | reverse complement strand
ATTGACCTCGATGGTCCGCAGCGCGTTGGCGCTCTTGGCGCTGAGCACCAGTTGGTTGAACCCGCGTTTCTCAAACAAGTGAACGTAGCTTCTCATCTCCGCGAGCATCAGCGCGGTTCTCTTCTCAGGCGGGACGGGCGCCTTCTTGAGATCTCGAATGCTGGCCTCATTGATCCCGATCCGGGCGGCCACCTTGTGCCGTTTGGCGGCGTCGATGATTCGGTTGATGTCATCGGGATTCTTGATGTTGCCTGGATTGAGACGGATCTTGGCCGCGCCGGACTCGATGGCCTCGATGGCTCGCTCTGGACTGAAGTGGATGTCCGCGATGAGCGGGACTTTCACCTTGGCCACGATCTGAGCAAAGGCCCGCGTGTCGGCCCGGCGGGGGACCGCGATCCTAACCAACTCACAGCCGGCGCGCACCAGGCGATTGACCTGCCGCACGCAGCGCGCGACGTCCGTCGTCGGGACCTTGGTCATCGACTGGATGACGATGGGGACCGACGAGCCGATCTGGACGGACCCTGCCGAGACAGTCGGTGTGTGTCTTCTCGTAATCACGGCAGAATTGTAACTTGCGTCATGGTTGCCGGCAAACTAAAACGCCGCCGGCGCACGTGCGGATCGACCGCACGCAACGTTTTCCGATGGTGGATCTGTGGACGACGCATGGGTGTATCACTACTGTATCTAGGCCTCATACTGGCGGCCTTGTATGTAGGCTGGGGGCTTGTGTTGCTTTTCTTACAGCCGAGACTTCTGTACCGCCCGGTACGCAGCATCTCATTCACGCCGGCCGATTTGGATCTTGATTTCGAAGACGTCACGTTCCATGCCAGCGACGGTAACACCTTGAACGGCTGGTATGTCCCGGCGGCGAGATCGAAGTTCACCCTCCTGTTCTGTCATGGCAATGGCGGCAATATCATGCATCGCCTCGACAGCCTCAATATGTTCTACAACCTCGGTCTAAGTTGCTTTATCTTCGACTACCGAGGCTACGGCAGGAGCGAGGGCCGACCCAGCGAGATCGGGACCTATCGCGACGCGCAGGCCGCGTACGAGTGGCTCACACAGACCAAACACGTGCCGGCCGAGCAGATTATCTTGTTCGGTCGCTCGCTTGGCGGCAGCGTGGCGGCTCACCTGGCCGGCCGGGTGGACGCCCGGGCTTTGGTCATCGAGAGTGCGTTCACGTCCTATCCCGATATCGGCGCCAGGTTCTATCCGTACCTGCCGGTGCGTCCCTTTGCCCGCTTCAAGTACAATACGCTGGCCTGTCTCAGCAAGGTCCGCTGCCCCGTTCTGGTGGTGCACAGCCGAGATGATGAGCTCGTATCCTTCGAGTTCGGCACGCGGCTGTTCGAGGCCGCCCCCGAGCCGAAGCAATTCGTGGAGATCTTCGGCGGCCACAATGACGGCTTCCTCCTTTCCGGCGATGTATACAAAGACGCCTGGGTCAAATGGCTCGACTTTCTGAAGACCTGTCACATCGAGCGCGCCGGCCACGTCGCGTCGTAGCAACAGGGTGGCTTGAATTCAGAGAGAGTGCATTGGGGCGGTCCGGGTTCTGCCGGGTATCAGCGGTTTGCGGGGCAAAGAAAAACCGAGCAGGCGTTGAGGGGTTCGTGGCTTGCTCGGGTTGGGTTCGGTATCTAACGAAGACGGCTATCGATTATTGTCGTGCCGCCCGTTGGGCTTTCCGCATGCGTCGGCGTTCACGTTCCGAGGGCTTCTCGTAGTAGGCGTTGCGCTTCATGTCACGGATCAGGCCCTCTTTCTCACAAAGCTTCTTGAAACGTCTGATCATTTGCTGCACGGACTCACCGGTACGCATTTTGACTTTTAACACTCAACGGACTCCTTTAATAGAATGTCGGACCAAAAACAGAATCTGACGGCGTTACGTAATGCTACCTT
>CAYNQP010000802.1:0-1931 GCA_964399325.1 uncultured Pirellulales bacterium | reverse complement strand
TCCCTGCCAGGTGACGACTCAGAACTCAATGACATTTGCGCCCCAGGTGACACCGGCGCCGAAGGCCACGAAGATGAAAATGTCCCCTTTTTTGAGTCTTCCGGCCCGCACGCATTCATCAAATGCGATCGGCACCGAAGCGGCCGAGGTGTTGCCGTATTGGGAAATATTGACGAAGACTTTCTCGTCAGGCAGACCCAAGCGTTTGGCCGCGGATTCGATGATTCGGGCGTTCATCTGGTGCGATACGACCATCGTGATGTCATCGACCGTCAGGTGGCTGTGGGCTAAGCAGTTCGCAACAGAGTCGACGATACGCCGAACCGCCTGCTGATAGACCTCTCGGCCCTTGATTTGCATCAGGACCATGTCCGGGTCTTCCAGCGGGTTCTTGGCGGGGTGACGCGACCCATAGGCTTTGCAGTTCAGCGCCTCCCAGTACTCGCCGTCGGCCCCCAGGGTGCTGTACATAATGCCTCGGCTGCCGTCGTTTTTCCTCTCCAGCACCACAGCGCCGGCACCGTCTCCGAAGAGGATACAACTGGAGCGATCCTTCCAGTTCGTAATCTTCGTGAGCGTTTCGGCACCGATAACCAGCGCTTTGTTGATGCGCCCGTTCTCCATGAACTGCTGGACAATGTGCAACCCGTACACAAAGCCGCTGCAGGCCGCCGCCAGATCGAACACCCACGCGTTCTTGGCTCCCAGTGCTTCCTGCACAAAGCAGGCCGTGGAGGGGAAGGGCATTTCGGGGGTGATTGTCGCGACGATAATCAGATCCAAATCTTTGGCCTCGACGCGGGCGTAGTCGAGCGCTCGCCTGCCGGCCTCAGTCGCCAAGTGCGCGGTGCTTTCGTCGTCCGTAGTAACGTGACGAACCTTGATCCCCGTCCGTGTCGTGATCCACTCGTCCGACGTATCTACCATCGCGGCCAGCTCATCGTTCGTTAGGAGCTTGGACGGCGCAAAGGAACCACATCCTGTGATGACGGCGTGGTTGGCAGGGGGACAATCCTTTGTTTCTCTATGCATCCAATGTCCTTGCGCCAGTTTCCGAAAGACACTCCGTGATTCTGGCGTTAATTCTCTGGGCGTAGCTCTTCTTGGAGGCGAATACGGCGTTGCGAATGGTGCGTGCTTTGCTGGCGCCGTGACAGATCAGGGCGGTACCGTTGATGCCAAGCAGAGGTGCTCCGCCGTATTCATTGTAGTCGTGCTTCTGATAGACGCGCATGATGATCGGCTTGAACTTTAGAGCCAGCCGTGGTTTCTCTTGCATCAATTCATTCTTGATGGCGCGGAATAACCCCTCAACCGCACCTTCGGTAAGCTTCAGAATCACGTTGCCCACGAAACCTTCGCAGACAACAACGTCGCAGACTCCCTGGAAAATGTCTCGGCCCTCGATGTTTCCGATGAATTCCAGACGCGGATCGGATTTGAGCAGTTCCCTCGTCCGTTTGACGATCTCGTTACCCTTGGCGTCTTCTTGCCCAATGCTCATCAGCCCGATACGGGGCCGGGTGATACCCAGGATGTGTTTGGCGTATATGCTCGACATTAACCCATACTGGTAGAGATTGACTGGCTTGCAGGCGATATTGGCGCCGACATCACAGACCGTAACCGGCCCGGCGTTCATCGGGAAAACGACGGCGATGCCGGGGCGGTTCACCCCTGGGAGGTTTCGCATCCTCATCTGAAAGGCCGCCACGCAGGCACCTGTGTTTCCTGCTGAAATGACGGCATCCGCCTCGCCGAGCTTGGCCAGCTTGGCCAGAACGCTGATAGAACTCTTGGGTTTGGCGCGGAGGCTGTCAATCGGTGGCTCGTCCATCCCGATCGCGTCGGGCGCGTCGACCACCTTGAGCATGCCCTTGTTGGTGTACCTCCGCTCGTTCAGCTTCGATTCGATCAGCTCCTGCGGTCCG
>CAYNQP010000801.1:0-1936 GCA_964399325.1 uncultured Pirellulales bacterium | reverse complement strand
TGCCAACGCCCGATTCACACTGGACGGCGTCGAGTACCAGCTCACCGCCAACTCCGGGGCCCACCAACTCCACGGCGGCAGTCAGAAAGGCTTCCACAACGTCGTCTGGCACGGCTATCCCTATCAGACCGATACCGAGGCGGGCGTCCGACTGACCCACTTGAGTCTCGACGGCGAAGAGGGCTTCCCGGGCAATCTCACCTGCACGGTGACTTACGCTCTGACCAACGACAACGAGTTGCGCATCGAGTACGGCGCCACGACGGACAAACCGACCGTCGTCAACATGACGAATCACAGCTACTTCAACCTCGCCGGCGCCGGCACGGGCGACATTCTCAACCAAAGGGTGATGATCAACGCCGACTGGTACACGTACGCCGGAACGGACAAGATCCCGACGGGCGAAATCCGCAGCGTCGTGGGGACGGGGCTGGATTTCAGAATGGCGAAGACCATCGGCTCGCAGATCGGGATCGTGAATCGGGATCGCCAGTACGACCACAACTACGTCCTGAACCGCACGTCCGGCTCGTTGTTCCTCGCGGCGAGCGCCTACGATCCGACGACCGGCCGGATGATGGAGTGCTACACGGATCAGCCGGGCATGCAGTTCTACACGGGCGACCGGACGGCCTTCTGCTTCGAGACGCAGCATTTCCCCGATTCGCCGAATAAGCCGCACTTCCCTTCAACCGAATTGCGTCCCGGCGGTGAGTTCGAAAGCACCACCATCTACAAGTTCTCCTCGAACTAGAAGAAACGGGACACGATCTGCGCGAGAGTCGGGTTGCGGTGGCGGTTGCGCGGCTCGTTTCGGTTGCGGTCTGGGGGGCAGCGGTTTTTCTCACGCGGAGACGCAGGGACGCGGAGGAAGGCTCCCGCAGGGGGCAAGGGGGGCTGACGCGATCTCGGGCCCAAGCCGCGTGCCAGACATTGGGACTTGCCAAAGCCGGCCCAATGCGGTAGTCTATCCGTAGTGAAGTCGTGTTCTTCGTGCAGGCAACAGGCGAGGCCTTATGCAGATGGTGGATTTCATTGCGTTTTCCAGTTCCCTGCTAAGCGGGACCGTTCCCGTCCGGGTTCCGCCGACCCTCTCGCTGATGGACTTGCCATTCAATCCGATCCGACTGGTCCTGCTGATCGCCTGGGTCTACCTCTGCATGTATTGCGTCCAGCGCACCCAGTTCAGCTCGCTCGTACCCGAGAAGTACAAGGAGCTGGCTAACATATTCACCCTTCTGACGGGACCGGCGTTACTGCTGGCCCTGTTCGTTGCCGATGCGGCGAAGAAGAGCCGTCGCAGCCGGGAAAGCCTCTTTGTCGTTCTGAAGCGGCAGATTCACCACGCGCTGACGACGATTCGTTCGTACCACATCAGGACGAACGAGGAGGAGGACTCCGCCATCCGCCTACTCGACTCCTCCGGCAGGAGTATGGACGAGATCTACGGACACGGGCGCGTCAAGGGTGAGGACGCGCGCACTCTCGATCTGACTGAGAGCACCATCGCAGACGCCCTTGAGCAGCGAGCCAGTGATATCCTGATCGATCCCAAAGATGAGGCCACTTACACCATCCGATTGCGCATCGATGGCATTCTCAGCACCGCCAGCGAACTCGACGCCGAGACCTGCCGCGCCGTGATCAATAGTATCAAGGCGGTTTCCGGCATGGACATCTCGGAGCGTAGGAGACCCCAGGACGGCGCCTTCATGGCCCGAAAGGGAGGCTCCACCGCCTCCTTCCGAGTGGCCAGCGCCGGCGCCCTGAACGGCGAGAAACTGTCGATCCGCGTGCTGAACAAAGACGCCGGGGTCCTGACCCTGGCCGACGTCGGGCTCACGGCGAAGCAGCGCACCGTCATCGAGGGCGCCATGGCGAAACCGTCGGGCATGATATTGATCTGCGGGCCGACGGGAAGCGGCAAGACCAC
>CAYNQP010000800.1:0-1944 GCA_964399325.1 uncultured Pirellulales bacterium | reverse complement strand
CTGGCCCTGTTGGTCAAGTGCTACCGCAAGGTGCTGCAAGGCCAGGCGCTGATTCGAAACGGGGTCGGAGGGACGACGGTCAGTTTCTCCGGCATGTTCGTGATCCCCGTCCTGCACCGGGCCGAATACATGGACATCTCGGTCAAACGCATCGAGATCGACCGGCGCGCCATGCAGGGACTGATCTGCAAAGACAATCTCCGCGCCGATATCGTCGTGGCCTTCTTCGTGCGTGTCAACAACACCGTGGACGACGTCATCAAGGTGGCCCAATCGCTGGGCTGCGAGCGGGCGTCGGACCGGCAGGCCCTCGTCGAGCTATTCGACGCGAAGTTCTCCGAGGCCTTGAAGACGGTCGGCAAGCAGTTCGATTTTTCCGAGCTGTACACGAACCGTATGCGGTTCCGCGAGCAGATCCTCGAAGTGATCGGGACCGACCTGAGCGGGTACGTTCTCGAGGACGCGGCTATCGACTACCTCGAACAAACGGACAAGAAGCTGCTGAATCCCGACAACATTCTCGACGCCGAGGGCATCAAGAAGATCACCATTCTCACGGCCGAGCAGTTCGAACTGGCCAATGCCCGCGAGCGCGAGAAGGACAAAACCATCACGCAGCAGAACGTCGAGGCCGAGGAGGCCATTCTGGAACTCAACAAGCAGCTTGCCGAGGCTCAGGCCAAACAACAGAGGGAGGTGGCCAGCGTTCAGGCTCGCGAAGAGGCCGAGACCAAGAAGGTCCAGCAGGGCGAGCGGGAAAAAGGCGAGAAGGCCCGCATCACCGCCGAGGAAGAGATCGCCGTGGCGGAGGAGAACCGCCAGCGGCAGATCATCGTGGCCGCCCGCAACAAGGAGCGAACCGACGCGGTCGAGACCGAAAGGGTCGAACGCGACCGAGGATTGGAAGCGACAGAGCGCGAACGGGTCGTGACCGTCGCGCAGGTTGAGAAAGACAAGACCGTCGAGGGGGAGAAGAAGGAATTGCAGTCTGCTATCCGCGAGCGCGTGATCGTCGAGAAGTCGGTCGCCACCGAAGAGGAACGTATCAGGGACGTGCGGGAATTCGCGGGTGCCGATCGTAGCAAACGCGTTCAGATCACCAAGGCCGAGGAGGAAGCCGAGCAGGCATTGGTCAAGGACATCAAGCAAGCCGAGGCTGCTAAGAAGGCGACGGAGTTCTACGCCGAGCAGCAGATCATCGAGGCCAAGGCCAACGAGGACGCGGCGGTGAAGAATGCGGAAGCCAAGAAGACCCTCGCGGCCGCGTCCGTCAAGGAATATGCCGTTGAAGGCACGGCCGAAGCGGAAGTCATGGAGGTCAAGGCGGTCGCCATCGAGAAGCAGGGCACCGCCGAAGCCACGGTCATGGAGCTCAAGTACCATGCCGACGCCGATGGTATCCGCGACAAGGCCGACGCCATGAAGATATTCGATGCGGTCGGCAAGGGGCACGAGGAATTCAAGCTGCAGCTCAACAAGGACAAGGACATCGAGCTGGCCGAGATCGACGTGCGCAGACGGATTGCCGCCGAGCAGGCCACGATTGTCGGCGAAGCCCTCAAGTCGGCCAAGATCGACATCGTCGGCGGCGAAAACCGCTTCTTCGAGCGGCTGGTTAATTCCATCGCGACCGGCAAGAGCGTGGATCACCTGGTCACCCACAGCGAGGTGCTCAGCGACGTCAAGGATGCCTTGCTCGGACCCGGCACGGACGCCACGAAGAACCAGATCCAGAAGTTCGTCTCGCAGTTCGGCCTGACGTCTGAAGATATCAAGAATCTGACCATTTCGGCGTTGGTCGTGAAGCTGATCGCCAAGGCGGAAAAGGGCCAGAAGGGAGTCCTCAACAGCATCCTCAGCACGGTCAAGGACCTCGGCATAGGCGAGATGCCCGCGAAGAAGCTGGGCCTGCAAGCCGAATAGTCGGACAACCTCGTGACATCG
>CAYNQP010000799.1:0-1945 GCA_964399325.1 uncultured Pirellulales bacterium | reverse complement strand
TAGTTCAATGCCGGCGTATAGACCATTTCCGGCGGCGTCCCAGTCAGACGTCCGTGCGACGGACCTTCCACCACCGCGTACGTCAGCGGATTCTGCTCCGGATCGGACCCGGCTAACGGCACAGACACAGCGGCATCCTCCTGCGTCACAATGCTGCTGTGGTTGGCGGTCGGAGGCTTGTTCATCATCTTCAGCACAATCGCGGCAAGGGCCACGACCGCAACGACCGCGAATGCCAGGCGCCAAACAGTTTTCTTTCTTCTCGGACGCACACTGGGCGCAGGAGACCTCAATGAGGGCTCCAACACGACACGGCTCTTGGGTTCCGCCGGTTCGCGTTCGGGAGCATCGGGTACAACCGGTTCACGTATGCTGGGTTCTGCCTTGGGAGAGACTCGGGGCTTTGCCTTCGGTGGCTCTCGCACGACGTAATCTGCGGTATCAGATGCAGGAGAAACGGGAGGTCTTCTGACTTTGGCAGCTCTCAGATGCGACGCTTTCAGGGCAACCGCGGCGGTTTGCGCGGAGGTGGCCTCCCACTCGCGCTCCTGCTCGGCCGCCATCAACTCTTCAACCAGCCTCGCGTACTCAGCCGCCCCCGAGCTCATGGGAGCGTAGGTGAGAACCGCTTGGCCGGCAGCTAGCGCCTCCGCCAAAGTCACTGCCTTGTGGATAATCGTATTGAGGACCAAGCCCCTGAAAAGGTCACGCATTTGCTGCTGGACTTGTTTGCCCAGTACCGTCCTATCATCTACGTTTGTGAGCAGTATCCTCAGGTTTCCTGCGGAATAGCGATGGAAACGTCGTCTTATGATGCTGACGGTCTCAAGCAGGCGCTTGGTGCCCTCCAAAGCGAACGAGTCCACATGAACAGGGACGAGAACATCCGTACTGGCTACCAGCGCGTTGAGAGTTAGAACACCGAGAGAGGGCGGACAATCAATCACGCACACATCGTACTTGTCGTGCATGGGCTTGAGTGCCCGGGCCAGGCGCAATCCCCAGCCGGAGGCACCCACCAGTTCAGGCTCTGCCCCGGCAAGCGACATGTTGCTCGGCGCCAGGTCAAGCCTATCAATCTTCGTGCGTACCACGACCTCGGACATGGGGATGTCCGTTTTGACAAGGGGGCGGTATACGGTCGGACAGGCAACGCCGAGCCCACCGTCCAGTGCCTGAGTCGTGCACGCTTGTGGATCAAGATCGACGATGAGCACCGACTTGCCCGTATGGGCAAAAGCGGCTGCCAAGTTAATGGCAGTCGTCGTCTTGCCACAGCCACCCCTCTGGCTTGCTACTGCTATTGTCCTCATTTCTCTGGTCTGATTCCGTGCCTACAACTGGTACCGGCGCAGAACGCCATCATCCGCTCTTCGGATATTTTCGGGCCTGCCTTGAACGGTTCTTGCCACATTTGAAGAATCTGAGTCGAACCCGTGGTCGGAACCGCCTTGACTCGTGAATCCGACCCCGGACCAGGACCCCATGAGCGTGTCGCATGACTGCACTTCACATCTCTTTCTGCTGAACCTGTGGACAACCAAGCCATCAGAGGGGAAAC
The DNA here is from genome assembly GCA_964399325.1 of uncultured Pirellulales bacterium. Taxonomy (GTDB): domain Bacteria; phylum Planctomycetota; class Phycisphaerae; order Sedimentisphaerales; family Anaerobacaceae; genus JAFGLV01. The sequence continues at coordinate 384 of CAYNQP010000799.1, read as the reverse complement.
TCCGGTACGAAAAGGCTGATCTTTGGGCTACCTGCTCCGTCCGCGCAAAGAGCCAGCACCGACACCCTCCGTTGCCGAAGCGGCATCGTCACTGTATGGTAGTCCCTCCATGAGCCAGGTAGCGACAGAGATGTCCAAATTACCCGCACCAACCCACATGTGGGCGGCCCGGACAATATGCAGACACTAACCCCCTAAGGCATATCAGCGAAGATAAGCCGGTACAGCCTGCAGAAGGCAACATTACCTCCGTGGTTTGCACAGATCAGAAACACACCGCGCCAACCGCCGGACACACCCATGTCAATGAAAGAAAACGCAACGGGATATCAGCGTCGATCCGTAGGAATGGCGTTGACTACACCAGATCATCTGTCACAGAAT
>CAYNQP010000798.1:0-1945 GCA_964399325.1 uncultured Pirellulales bacterium | reverse complement strand
GCTCCACCAGGTCGGAGACATCATGCGAAAGGTCAATGGTTTCGCGTTCCTGGCCTGCACCTGCGGCCTGAACCTCAAGGTCCCGCCCAACTTCAAGGCTGACACGGTTCAATGTCCTCGCTGCCGCCGGACCCTCGATATCGCCGCACAAAGAAGGACCGCGCAAGCCGCCCCGGGCTCATCAAACAGCTAGGCGGCCAGCTATTGAAGGATCGGACGGGAGCGGGTAATATCGACCCCGGCCATGGCTCTCTGGAGGCCATGAACATGATGGAATCGCGAGGGGCCGAAAGATGGATGATCAGGAACGAAACGAGCAGGACAAGGTTGAAGAGGAGTTGCACGACCTCAAGAAGGAACTGGAGAATTTCGAGAAGGAGAAGGAACGAGTCCGCGCCATTGTGGGCAAGATCGGCGGCGCCCCCAAAACCCAGGTCAGGCTTGTCAACGCCCTGTTTATCACCATCATCGCCGTATCGGTCGCCATCTCGATCGTGGCCGGCGAAGAATGGCGGCTGATTATGATCGAAGTGGCAACGGTCACGCTTTCCGTCAAGATCATCTATCTCATGCACGCCCAGATGCGTGTCGCGCACTTTGAATTCTGGATTCTCTCGTCCCTCGAATGGCGCATCAACGAAGTCATGAAGCAGGTTCGCCAGATCAGAAAGGACCTGGGCCAATCATAGCCGTTTGCAGGAACTTTCACAGCAAAGAGTCGAGCCACCGCGAAACGCCCTCATGCAGGAACAAGTTCTGGCGCGCGCTCGCGCGATAGACTTCGGAACCAGGCACCACCGCATCCTATACGAGCGGGCGCAAGAAAAAGGCCCCACTTTATCAGCAGGGCCCCTACCCCTTCCTATATCAGTTCACAGACGCGGTCCTAACAAGGCCGCACATTCGTCGCTTGAGGTCCTTTCTTGCCCTGGCCCACTTCATACTCCACCTCTTGGCCTTCAAGAAGCGACTTGAACCCGTCTGCCTCAATATTTGAGAAGTGCACAAACAGGTCCTCACTTCCGTCATCCGGGGTGACAAAACCGAACCCCTTCTTGGCATCGAACCATTTTACCTTGCCTCTGCTCACTGTACTACTCCTTCTTCCCTCGGTGCTGCTGGAATGTGACGCGCCGATTTCATTAGGGGGTATCGCTTCTGAGGGGGTGAAGAATACCCTCTGCCAAAATCAAAAAAATGCTACCTATCCTTGCCCTTGAATGTCAACCAAATTCTGCCAAAAATGCCCTCTCGGCTCACGGCGTAGCCTGGGGTTTGGCCTGCCCTGTGCGCCTCCAAGACTGTATACACACAGCCGTCCAGACCTTGGTCTCGCCCGAGGCCAAGCCCGACCACCGCGGGCCAAGGAACCTCTGGCGCTCTCCGGGCTCGACGTGCTCAATGGGTCGCGCAGTCGCACCAACGGCAAGACCACCAAGGCCAATACGGACGAAACCAGAAGTGGCAAAGGCAGTCACAACCCTCGCAGTCGTCCCCACCGTCGCCATTGGCAGCCGAGACAGTTAAGGACGTCGATTGGGTCTCGCCAAACCGTCCGTTGAGCCAGCTCCTGATGCTGACAGTGTATGTTCCGGGATTCAGCTTGCCCACGCATTGGGTCTCGGCATAGGGCGTGACGACTTGGGTGCCAAGGCCTTCACTGTGCCAATACATATCCAGCATGATGAAGCTGCCAACGATCCGAACGTCGGCGTGGTCGAAGCCATAGTTCGAGGCGGGCTTCCACCCCGAAACCGTGACGCTCACGTCATCCGAGGGCGCCGGATCCGCCGATGTGATCGACACATCGGTGATGCGGTAGCCTCAGGCAACCGTGCTAACCCCCAACAAGAGCAGAAACGGCAATGCACACCTTTTCATCATTTACCTCCCAGGGCAATCGCACGAAAAAAAACTGACGAAATTCCGGCCGTGTTAAGATGGG
>CAYNQP010000797.1:0-1947 GCA_964399325.1 uncultured Pirellulales bacterium | reverse complement strand
TCCTGACGGTGGAGATGAGCGCCGGGCAGATGGTCGAAGACGTCAGGCTCGCCGTAGCGGGCAAGTGTCCGGTCCTGCTGCACGGACGTCCCGGAGGCGGCGTGCCGAGTGTGGATGAAGTCGCCGAGAAGATTCGACAGTTGACAATACCATCCGGTGCGGCGTAGGTTGTTGAGGGGTGCGTCGCCGGCCCTTCCCGACATCGTGACGCCGCGAGGCATAGAGATATGAAGACAGTATTCAAGCGAACTTCGGTTCTAAAGGATTGCCCGACGCACTACTGCCCGGGCTGCGGCCACGGAATTGCGCATCGTCTCGTGGCGGAGGTCATCGACGAGTTGGGCATTCGCGGCCGCACCATTGGCATCGCCCCCGTGGGCTGCGCGGTGCTCGCCTACAACTACCTCGACGTGGACATGGTCGAGGTCGCGCACGGGCGCGCGCCGGCCGTCGCGACGGGGATGAAGCGCACGAATCCCGACAGGATCATCTTCTCCTACCAGGGTGACGGCGACCTCGCGGCCATCGGCACGGCCGAGATCATTCACGCCGCGCACCGGGCCGAGCAGATCACCGTCATCTTCATCAACAACGCGGTGTTCGGCATGACGGGCGGGCAGATGGCCCCGACCACCGTCGCGGGGCAAGTGACAGCGACCACACCGCAAGGCCGCGACCCCAGCAATGGCGAGGGCTATCCGCTGCAGATTTCCGAACTCCTGGCCATCTTGCCGGGCACGGTCTACGTCGAGCGGTGCGCCCTGAGCAGCGTGCCGCGCATTCGACAGGCCAAGGCGGCCATCAAGCACGCCTTCGAGCTCCAGGTTGACGGCGCCAAGGGGCTGGCGCTGGTGGAGGTGCTCTCGCCCTGCCCAACGTACTGGCGCATGTCGCCGGCGAACGCCATGAAATGGATCGAGGACGAGATGTGCAAGGTCTTTCCGATCGGTCGGCTGAAGGGATAGTCATGGCAGTAGCGGATGGGTTTTACGAGGAAGTGGTCATCGCCGGCTTTGGCGGCCAGGGGATCATCCTGGCGGGCAAGCTGCTGGCGCAAACGGCGATGAGAACCGGCCTGGAAGTCACGTGCATGCCGGCGTACGGCGCGGAGGTGCGCGGGGGAACGGCCAATTGCACGGTCATCGTTTCGAACAAGGCCATTGCCTGCCCGCTCGCGAGCCGGCCCCATTCGGTCGTCGCGATGAACAAGGCGTCTCTGAACAAGTTCGCCCCGCGTCTGGCGCCGGGCGGACTGCTCGTGTTCAACAGCTCGCTGGTGGACAACGTGCCGCGACTGAGCGAGGGCATCGAGGTCGTGGCGGTGCCGGCCGACGACGTGGCGATGGAGCTCGGCAGTCCCAAGAGCACGAACATGGTCATGCTCGGCGCCTACCTGCAAAAACGCGGCCACCTCACCCCCGACCAAGCGGCGCAGGCCCTGGCCGACGTCCTGGCCCAGCGCTATCACAAGACCATCGGCGCCAACACCCAAGCCCTCCAGCGCGGCGCCGAGTTCGCCCTCTGCCGCACGTAGCAGCGCCGTCTCACTCGAATGCGAAAGGCATCGCGCACCGCTCATCTCGCGGCGTCGCCGTCCTCCTCGACCGGCGGCACCTCATCCGGGTGCCACTCGTAGGCACCGATGTCGATACCCTTGCCCTGGGGCCGGGTAACGCGGTCGCGATCGAGTTTGGGCGCACCGGCGCTACTGCCGACATCGATGGCTGCTGCGTCAGGCAACAGGTGCAGGTCAAAGCGGTCCGCATCGACGAAGAGGGTGGCTGGATTTTCGATTCTCAGGTTGTTCTCTTCCAGCACACCGGCCGCATCACGGAAGGCCGTGGCCAAGTTGTTACGCACCACGCAGTTGACTGGGGCCGTGCCGTTCTTGTGCTTGTCGATGCAAATCCAGGGCGGACCGGGCCCGGTGTCGTTGCGATCCAGCAC
>CAYNQP010000796.1:0-1958 GCA_964399325.1 uncultured Pirellulales bacterium | reverse complement strand
CACCTTCGAACGTTCCGTTGAAGTCCGATTGAAAAGCCATGTCGCCCATACTGACGTCCTGGGTGAAGGTCAGTTTCTTGCCATCGAGCTTAATATTGGAGATCTTGACCGCCACGTTTCCCATGCCACCCCCTGGAGGACCGAAGCCGTCGCCGGGCGTGTCCATACCTTCCATCGGCTGCATTTTCTGATCCCACGTGGCAGCGTACGCGCCGTCGGCGCTCTTACTGATGGTCGAGTCAATGACGAACCGCATCTCCATCCCCATACCACCGCCGACCGTCATCTTGAATTCCCAGTTGCCGACAAGATCCTTGGCACTCTTCCGAACACCGATAAGGGGCATCTCGCCGAAATCGCTCGAGAAACTGCCTTCGATCTTGTCGCCCTTGATCGTGCCGATGAAAGGTATTTCTAACATCTGGCCGCCCATCTCTCCCTTTTGCGTGAAAGTGAGCTTCTGGCCATCAATCTTCACATCGACCAGCACGAATTTGGGCATCTCAAAACCGCCAGGAGGGCCTTCCATCCCTTCGGGCATCTGGAAATTCATCTCCCATGTCCCTGAGATCGTTCCATCTCCAGCCTTGGTGAAAACGGCTTTGGGGTGCATTTCTCTACCCATGCCGCCGCCCCCCATGCTCATGGTGAACTCCCACTCCCCTTCGATATTCTCGGCAGCTCCCAGTGTGGATATCCCTGACAGCAGCATCACCAAGACCGCCAACAACAGGGTCGTTCCCGTCCTTCTGTGACATATGCTCATGGTACGTTTTCTCCTATCTCACCCCCAGATTGCAGTGGCCGCCCAGCTACGCAACTGGGCTTCTCAATGGTATCATTCTACCAGAATGCTTCCCCTTTACATAGTCCATCATTCGTGGCGCAGGGCCCCGACCCCGTCGAGGCACGCCGCTTTGCGGGCCGGAGGATGCCCCAATATCATACCCACGGCGGCTGAGAACAAAAAGGCCGTGATAACGATACCTGGATTGAGCACAAAGGGAACCTGCAGGGTCCTTTGATCACCGGGCACGCCCTCAATTGTGGCTGCGTCATGTTACGATCGCGCTACGATTCCGTTACGCTTCCGAGACCCTGTCTCGCAGCCCAACGTGCCGGCGGCCGCGTCGACCAAACTCGCTGGGGCAGACGCACCTGCCGGAGCCCACGCAGGCAGCACCGCTGCTGGCGAGCGACGAAACACGAGTGGCCAGATACGAGAGACGAATGGCTCCCACGCGACCGGCAATAATTCCGCAGAGAAATGTAGCATTTTCTTCTTGACGGCAACGCTGTTTCGTTTACCATATACCTAACAGTATGTATGGGTGGGAGCGTAGAAGCGTGTAAGGGTAGAAGAGTGGAAGCGTAGAAGGGGTTCGGCATGGGCACGCGAGACAACGCGGAGACGAAGGAACGAGGAAGGCGGCAGGCGCGGCCGAGGTATGTCGTGAGGACGCCGGTCTGGCCGGGGCAGGCGGGGGAACAGACGGAGGAAAGGCCGACGCGGAGCTGCCACGACTGCGTGTACTGCATCTCGGACACGCTCCTGTGGGCGCGGACGCTGCTTTCGGGCTTCCCGGTGCTGGGGCTGTGCGTAAACCATCCGGACACGCCGGGCCAGGTGCGGGAGATTCCGTACAGCGGCCCCTGCCGCAACTTCCGGGCCAAACGCATTGAGCCGCCTCTGCCCCCCAATGACGAGATTCGCTACATCCCGCTGACACGCGGCCTGCACGCCATCGTCGATACCAAGAACTTCGACTGCCTCAACCAGCACAAATGGTGCATCCAGGCCGCCCGCCACGGCCACACGCTCTACGCCGTCCGCCGGGCCCACGGCCGCAAGATCTTCATGCACCGCGAGATCATGCAGCCGCCGCCCGGCATGGTCGTCGATCACATCAACCGCAACGGCCTGGACAACCGCGAGGCCAACCTGCGTAACTGCACGC
>CAYNQP010000795.1:0-1965 GCA_964399325.1 uncultured Pirellulales bacterium | reverse complement strand
ATGGGTCTGGCCCGCGAGACGACCGATATCGAGGCGGCCCAGAGCGAGGCGGGCAAGGCGTACGGGACCCCGTACTACATCGCCCCCGAACAGATTCGCGGCAAGATCGACATCGACGGCCGGGCCGACATCTACGGCCTCGGCGCGACCTTCTACCATATGGTGACCGGACGCGTCCCCTTTACCGGCGACGATTCCTCCGAGATCATGAGAAAGCACCTGCGCGAGAAACTGATTCCCCCCGATCATCTCAACACCGCTCTCTCGGCCGGCGTCTCCGAGGTCATCGAGATCATGATGGCCAAACGCCGCGAGGACCGATACAACAATATCGAAGAGCTCCTGACGGACCTGGAAGCGCTTCGCGAAGGCCACGCCCCGCTGCAGGCGCACAAGCGCTTCGATGTCTCCATGCTCGAAAAGCTGGAGGAAGGCGATAACGTCGCTCGGGAGGAAACGGAGTACGCCGAGGAGATCATCACCCGCTATCGGATGCTCGTGCTCGTGCTGGGCGCCGTCTCGGCCATTTCCGTCCTGGTCATTTTTCTGTTGCTGGTGTTCCGAAGCAAATCATGAGTGACTTCCGGTCCCATCGTCGCAACGGACCTGCATCGAGTTGAATCCCAATGCCCAGAGGGGGTGCACAGTTCGCGTCGGAAGAGTTGGTCCGCGTCTTGAGCCATTACGACGTGGGGGTCGTTCACCGCGTCAAGCCGCTCGCGGCGGGCAATCGACGCGCCCCGAAGGTGATCGTTCGCGCCGACAAGGGCACCTTCCTGCTCAAGCGCCGCCCCCGAGGTCGTGACGACATGGCGCGCGTCGTCTTTGCCCACGCGGTGCAGAGGCACCTGGCCGTCCAGTCGTTCCCCGTCACCAGCCTGCTGACCACCAGCGCCGAGAACAAGACGATCCTCACCATCGACAATCACATCTACGAACTCTTCAAGTTCGTCACCGGCGCCCGCTACGATACCTCGTTGGAAGCAACCTTCGAAGCCGGCCGGCAGTTGGCCGTCCTGCACAAATGCCTGCGCAATTTCTCGCCCGAGTACGAGGCGCTGATGGACAACTTTCACGACTCGACCACGGTCCGCCAGCACCTGAAGATGATCCGTCGCGACCCGCGCAGCGGCTCGGTCCACTTCAGTGAGACGGTGTCGGACTCACTGCTGATTCGCTACGACAAATCGAGCGAACGCGTCAACCGCCTCGGCTTCAACCGCTGGAAGCGGCAGGTCGTTCACGGCGACTGGCACCCCGGCAACCTGCTCTTCGCCGACCGCAAGATCGTCGGCGTGGTCGACTTCGATTCGATCCGGATCGCCCCGCCCGTGACCGATCTGGCCAACGGCATGCTGCAGTTCTCGATCATTGGCGACCATCCCGATCCCAATCACTGGCCCGACCATTTCGACGAGACGCGCCTGATGCAGTTCCTCAACGGCTATCGCGCCCTGACCGCGGTCAGCAAGCGCAAGCTCAACGCTCTCGTCGACTTGATGATCGAGACGATGATCGCTGAGGCCGTCCTGCCCGTGGCCGCCACCGGCTTCTTCGGCCACCTCTCCGGCATCGACTTCCTCCGCATGATCGTCCGCAAAACCAAATGGCTCCGCCACCACCGCGCCGAACTGACCGAAGCCATGCTCCCATGACCCCGTTATCCCATTGCGGTTGCGAAGCGTATCACGGTTGCGTCTCTCGACAAGCAGTGGCTAGAGCCGCTTGACGCAGCAGTTGAGCCATCTGCCCAAGCCGTGATCGCACAATGCAGCAACCATCAATCAATCATCGCTAATCAATCGCCCGGCCCCGCCGAAGGGTATCTTCCGTTTCTTCTTGTCCAAACATCGTTCTTCACCGATACCGGCAACAACAGATCCCGACCAACGAGAACCGAAAATGAGGACGCGATAGGAGCGGAGAATCTGCTGATTGTCGTTGACGGGCTGATAACGTGAGGGA
>CAYNQP010000794.1:0-1967 GCA_964399325.1 uncultured Pirellulales bacterium | reverse complement strand
AAACTCAGTGACGCAAAGACCATTGTTTTTGCGACGGTGGAAGAGGGCCAGCGGGTACTGACCGCACGCGATGATTTCGTCCGTGGTCTTAGTCCGTTCGATCGCGCCGCACGGGTGAAGACCGACCGTGATGTTTCCGAAGAGGCCTTCCTGGAGTTTGTCGGCGAGAACGTCCTGGCGTGGACCGACGCGGAGAAGGAGAAGATCGAATCGTGCTTCGACGAGATCAGGCCCCGGATGGCGGCGTTTTCTCTGCCCTTTCCCCTGACGGTTTATATGATCAAAACCAGCGGAAAAGAAGAAGGTGGGGCGGCCTACACGCGCGGCAACGCCGTGGTCCTGCCGGCGAATATGCTTGACTCCAAGCTGATCTGTCACGAGCTGTTTCACATTCTGTCCCGTCGCAATCCCCGGCTGCGCGAACGGCTTTACGCGGTCATTGGCTTCAAGAAGTGCAATGAGATCGAGTTGCCCCCGGTGCTGAAGCCCCGCAAGCTGACGAACCCTGATGCGCCCGCGAACGACCACTATATCGAGGTGCAGGTCGATGGCAAGCCGGCATTGGCCGTTCCCATTCTGTTTTCGCGTATAGAGAAATATGACGTCAACCGGGGCGGTGAGTTCTTCCAGTATCTGGTGTTTCAGTTCCTCCTGGTCGAGCGCGACGCCGACGGGCCGGACCTGAAGCCCGTATACGATGGCACGGACCCGCGCCTAGTGGGCGTGAACCAACTGTCGGGTTTCTGGGAGCAGGTCGGCAGGAATACGCAGTACATCTACCATCCGGAAGAGATTCTGGCGGACAATTTCGCGCTTCTGGTGATGTCGGGGCGCAGCGTCCGATCGCCTGAGATTCTCGCTAAGATGAAAGAGGTGCTATCGTCAAAGCCGCCAGCCGGGGCTGGCCCGGCGGTAGGCAACCCCTGATGCACGCGCGCAGCGAGTATGAAGCGGTGACGACTTATCACGACGGCAAGCGGCTGTACCTTGCCATCGATCGCGCTGCGATTCTGGATGATGTTGAGAAGCTGTCGATCGTCAGACGCAAACCCGAATGGATGCGAGGTCTTCCTTCGGGGCGAATGTGGGAACCATGAATGATATCGGCGGTGGTTTTGAAGAGGCCACGAGCCATATCGCGGTCCTGGAAGAGAAGACCGCGCAGTGACCGCGGGCTGAGCCCATGTCAAAGAAAGACTATCCGAAGACCAACGCCATTCGATGCTTGCTCCAGCATGGCATTCCGTTCGAGGTCTGCCTGTACGCGTATGAGGCCAAGGGCGGCACGCGCGTTTCGTCGCGCGAACTGGGCACCGACGAGCACGCCGTCATTAAGACCCTGGTCATGGAGACGGACGCGAAAGAGCCGCTGATCGTGCTCATGCACGGCGACCGCGAAGTATCGACGAAGCCGTTGGCGCGCATTCTGGGTGTCAAGGCGGTCGCGCCGTGCGATCCGAAGACGGCTGACCGCCACAGCGGCTACCAGGTCGGCGGCACCAGCCCCTTCGGCACGCGCCGGGCGATGCCCGTGTATGCCGAGCAGAGCATCTTCGATCTCGACCGCATCCACATCAACGGGGGCCGTCGCGGCTTGCTGGTTCGTATCGACCCCAAAGACATGACCAAGGCCCTTGACGTCACACCTGTGCAAGTGGCCGTCTGAAAAGTGCGGAGACAGGGTGGGCCGCTCGTTGCCCATGAATTGGCAAGGTGACACGGTGCCGGTTTGCGAGTAGTATGGACGGCTTGGCTTGCGCGGACCGACTCCGCGACCCAGACGTCTGAAGTAGGAACAGGAGTGTTGACCATGCAATATCGTGAATTAGGACGAACCGGCTGGAAGGTCTCCGCCGTTAGTTTTGGGGCTTGGGCCATCGGTGGGGCGTGGGGTACCGTGGACGACGCCGAATCGCTGGCGGCGCTGCGTCGGGCCGTCGAGATGGGGGTCAACTTCATCGACACCG
>CAYNQP010000793.1:0-1987 GCA_964399325.1 uncultured Pirellulales bacterium | reverse complement strand
CGAGAAGGAGACCGGGCCCCTGGTGGGCAGGCTCTATGCCTTGAACATGCTCGGCGCCGCGGCGGGAACCTTCCTGGCCGGGTTTGTATTGATTCGGACCATCGGGGTGATGTGGACGCTCCGCACGGCCGCCCTACTCAACGTCGCTGTCGCGTCCGGCGGATATCTCCTGCACCGAATCTCGGGCAGGCGGAGTGCCCCCGTCGATCGCGCCGCGAAACAGCCGGTGGAGCCCGAGACGCCCCGCAATCGTCTCGGCCTGGCGCTGCTGGCCTGCGGTTTCTTCCTGAGCGGACTGGCGTGCATCAGCTACGAGCTGTTATGGATGCGCAGCATCGTACACTCGATAGGCACGTTCACGTACGTGTTCAGCGCCGTGCTGACCGTGTACCTCGTAGGCAACGTGATCGGGACCATGATCGGCAGCCGGGTCGTGCGGCGTTTGGAGAACCCCGCCGCCGCGTATTCAGCGGTGTTGTTTGTCCTCGGGGCAACGGGCGTAGCGTATATCCCTTGGCTGGACCTGTGCAACTATCATCTGTTGCCCTGGGTCTCGACGCTGCCGGAGCTATCTCTGGTGACCAAGGTACTCCCGCTGCGGATGGTTAAGCCCTTGATTCAGTGCACCACCCTATTCCTGCTTCCCTCGATTGTCATGGGGATTGGCTTTCCCCTGATGGTCCAGGCTTGGGTCAATCGTATCCATCGGGTGGGCGCCTCCACGGGCTTCTCCTACAGTATCAACACCATCGGGGCCGTGCTGGGAGGGCTCCTGACGGGTTTTGTCCTGATTCCCCTGCTCGGATTGCAGGTGTCCATGGTGGCCTTGGGACTGGTCGTCGTGTGGGTCGCTGCGATCATGTGGCTGGCGTTCGTGGCGCCGGCGACGCGACGATGGACCGCGCGCGGGATCGTCCCGGTGGCCGCCGTGTTTGTCTCGGTGTACGCGGCCCACATCCCCAAAGACCTCTTCGTCAGATCCGTGGCCCTGTCGGGGCGCGAGTACGGCCATGAGATCGTGGCGATGCAGGAGGGAATCAACACCACGGTCTCCATCCACAAAGACCCCACGTACGACTCGTTGTATCTGTATACGTCGGGTCGTATCGTAGCCGGCACGTCGCGCGGATTTCGCGGCGACCAGAAGATGCTCGGGCACTTCCCTGTATTGCTCAATCGCTATGCCGAGCGGACGCTGTCGGTAGGCTTCGGCACGGGCGAGAGCACCGCGTGCCTCGCTATGCACGGGATCGACGCGATCGACTGCGCCGAGATCGCGCCGGAAGTCGTCCAATGCGCCCTTCAGTATTTTGGAGAGCTCAACTTGGGAGACCGGCTCGACCAAGTCGTAAACATGATCTACATGGACGCCAGGAACTACCTGCACCTCACGGAGCAGTCGTATGACGTGATCATGAGCGACTGCACCGGCATGAGTCTCTTTGCGGAAAATGGATCGTTGTTTGCCAAGGACTACTTCGAATGCGCGCGGGAGCATCTCAACGACCACGGCATGTTCATGTCGTGGATAGACACCTACGCCACCGAGAGCCGTGCGGTGATGAACAGCGTGATCGGCACCATGATGGACGTCTTCCCCCACGTGACACTCTGGTATCCAACGCCGGAGCCGGCTCACTTCTTTGTGATTGTAGGTTCCGAACAACCACAGAGTTTTTCGGTTCAACACATCCTCAACGAACTCGACAAGCCGGCCGTGACTGAGAGCCTCGCCAAGATCAACCTGCGCAACGTTGTCGATGTGCTTAGCTGCTATATTGCCGACAAGCAGGATATCAAACGTTATGTCAAGCAGTACACGTGCAATACGGACGACTTGCCCTTCATCGAGTTTACGACGATCTTCGATCCTGCCGGCCGCGGCGTGCTGAGAGACTTCTTCGAGGCCACGCGCTCCGACTCGGTGTATCAGCATCTTGACTGGACAGGTATCGACGACGCACGGAAGCAACAGTGGCTCGACCAA
>CAYNQP010000792.1:0-1988 GCA_964399325.1 uncultured Pirellulales bacterium | reverse complement strand
GCACCCGGTTGAAGAAGGTGTGCATTTGCTCGACGCTGGAGACGAAGCGAGCCTGCGATGCAAGCTGGTTGAGTCTGCGCACATCCTGCGGCCGAGGGTCCAGCGAGCAGTAGGGGGGAACGCGGCCATTCCAGACATTGCGCATGTTGACCACAAGATCGTCCAGATGAAGGCTGGGCCAGCCCGGCGAGCGCCGCCCGATAAGGATCACATCCCGGTTCGCAGGGTCAGTCACGAACCCCTCCAGCCAGCCGATTCCGGCAAGGGTTTCGACCTCTTCACGACGCGGGTCTTTCTCCGCTTCGCGGGCGAGGACTCTCAAGGAGAGGCAGATCCGCTCCGGCGTTTCCGAGGGGCGGGCCACTTGTGATTTGCCGGCTGCGCCACCTGTGGTGCAGCCGGCCAGTGACGTCAGGAGGACTAGACTGGCAGCGACCGTGCAGCACGGCTTGGCCAGGAAGCTCAGCATTGCGCAAGTCCTGTGGCGCCGTCGGCGTTGGCGTCTCATTCTTCTTCCTCCTCCTGCTCCTGCTGCTGTTCCTCCCGTCCAGCCCAGGATAGACTCTCGTCGTCGGGTCGCTTGTCCAGTACGTCCTTCTTCAGGCTGTCGAGTGCCTCGGCGTCGCCGTCGTGCAACGACTCGGCGTTCACGTCCATTTGCATGGAGACACCCGACTCCTGCACCGGCCCGTCGGTTTTCCCCGAGAGCCCCGCCCCACGGCTGATCTTGGTGACGAGTTTAGCGCTCGAGAGCTCGGCAGGGTCTGAATACCGGTGGCCATCCCAGAACTTGACCAAGAAGACGGGTTCTGGACGGGACACCATGGCAGCCAGGTGGCCGGCCCCCACGTGGTCCACTCGATCCAGCGGGTCAATCCAGCCTACCGTCAAGCCCGGGAAACTGCTCTTCAAGTCCTTCACCACGTCATGGTTGCCGATGGAGTGAATCCAAGGGAAGTTCGGCGCGGGCAGGTCGCCGGCCGTGTTGAAGACGCAGACGTTCTGCGCCCCAAGAGCGTTGATCGTCTCGATCATGGCGGTCCTGAAGGCTCTCCCATCGAAGAGCGTGGCATCTTTCATGTACGCCTTCCACGCGTTCACATTTTCCGCGAAGACCTTTGTCCCATTGCTTCCAAAAACGCCATGGAAAACAGCGCTTTGTGCGCCCTTCTCCACCAGATGGGTGTGCAATTGGCCAATTGCCTCGTAGGCGCACTTGCCGAATCGGTTGACGGCCTGCTGGTGCGTCGTGCTCACATAAGTCCATGGGCCGATGTGTTGCACCATCTGCAGTTCGAACGTGGTGATGTTCTTCGCGATCGCGGCGTCCGCTCTCCTCGTCAGTGCGGCAGCGATGCTTCGTGTGACTTCCTCGTCGCTCATCTTCGCCAGCTCTTGATGAGGGGGCATGACAATCAGGATCTGCGACTCCTGTGGCAGCGAGGGGAAGACCTCGGACTTGGCCTGCCGAAAGCAATCGCCGGTGCTCAGAACGCCGTCCCGGTATTGCCGTATCCCGAAATCAGTAACGTAGAACGTCAGATCGCCCGCAGCGGCGACGGCTGAGAATGCAAGAACGCAGACCAGGAAAGCCACGGAGCTGCCTCGCTTGAGCTCGGTACCCATTGTTCTGATCTCCTGCCGGGCCGAACGGAATGCCTCAGTCTTCGCGCGCGATAGGCTGCACGGAGTTCTTCGACCGTCCAGTCGGCCCCGCTTGACATGTTTTCCGTCAGAACGCTTCAGAACCCCAGGTGGACCAGCGCCGGCGAAACTCGCCCGGGCCGCTGCCGGCCCTCACATGCCTTGGTAGAAGCCCAGGTCGAGCTCTTCCTCGATCAGGGCGATGTGGCCGGCCTCTTGGGCCGCGAGGAACTCGAACATCTTCCGAGTACTCTCGAGCTTGGCAGCCAGCGCCTGCGCGGTATAGAACGCGTGCGCTTTCTTCTCCTCGTCGAGCGCGTAATGCAGCGCCTCGATCGGCGACA
>CAYNQP010000791.1:0-2000 GCA_964399325.1 uncultured Pirellulales bacterium | reverse complement strand
TAAGGGATCGTCTCCTTGCCGGCTACCACGAGGGCGCGGTCGTCGGCCACCAGCTTGCGGCCGCTAATGGCGTAGAAATAGCCCCCCAGAAGAAAGGCCCCTGCAACCAGAAACGGGGGGGCAACGCGGTTGATCACCAAATCGGTATCCGCCTTGCCCTGCGCATCGGTGTGCTTCGCTATGAACCCCTTGTTCACGTAGCCGTCATAGGCAAACCACGCGGCCGCAACCAGACAGACAACAATGTAGATTCTGAAGTTGTTACGTTTGTACTTGCTCAGGGGTGCCTCAATCGCCATTCTCCGCTCCTTCAGGGACTCACGTCGACCGTCGCTGAGCAATCACCTCCGCCAAGGGCTGTACAAAGTAGGGGACGATCTTCTCGGCCATCAGGCTCTCGGCCAATTGACACTGCCGCTCGAAAGACGCGACGGCGTCGAACCGCTCCTGCGTACCGGGATATCGCCTGATCGTCAGCGACAGGCTGATCGCCTCATCGCGGTCCTGCTCCTTCTCGCCGGGCTCGTAGATGCTCGTTTTGGATTCGATGCCCACGCGCGCCTGCATCCGCTGGTCTTCCGACAGAGCCACAACCATGGCCGGTGAGAAGACAATGGGTCTGCTGTGCGGCCAGTCAAGAAGGCCGTTGAATGCGCTGCCCGCGAACAGGGCCTCCGCAATGACTTCATCGTGATTGCCCGCACAATCGAAATCCATGGCAAAAGTCAGGTCAAGCGAGTCGATATCGAGCGGCGAAACACCGAGCATGTACGGCATGAGCTCGAGGATCAGCCTGTCCTGACGATAGGCCTCGTCGAAACTCGACGGATTGGCCATGCCGGAACCGATGCGGTCCCCCTCGAGACTGACCCACCGGTAATGCCCTGCTTCGTGGTCCTCCTCGAGGTAATACTCGTTTTTCTCCCGACGAAGGAAGCGCCCCATCGTCGGAAACTGCTTCTGGATCCGATCGAAGAAGGTCAGCACCGTGTCGCGCTCTGTGGGCAGATCCAACTCCGTATTGACATACATATCGACGTAGAAATCGTCGCACATGGAACTGTAACTATCTGCTGGCATGAGGGTTATACCCTCCACACAAACTATACTCAATCAAGACGGGCCCGGCCGACATCACGAACGACAGAGCCGCCGCCCGACCCAGTCAATTATACGCTGAAATGCCCGGCTTCCCACATCTTTTCGGTCGAACCGATACAATTCTGCATGACAAATGTGATGGCTCGAAGATTTGCGGGATTCCGGGGCATTTCGCATCCAGGCAATGCCACTCGCGTCGCAAGTGCCGTGGCACCCTGATCGCGGCTGCTCCGGCCGCTATGCCTGCTCAGGCTCCGGAAGACTCAGTTCCATGCCGACGGCGCCCAGGACCGATAGAATGGTGAAGACAAAGACCCGCCAGACGCCCAGAGCCAGAGGGTGAACATCCACTGCCGCACCCGTTTTGCTCATCAGCACTGAAACGCCCGCAGCCAGGACCGCTGCCGACGCACCTGCGACCAAAGCACCGACAATTCTCCAGCCCAGCGCTGCCCCACCGCAGCCCAACGTGACCAGAACCCCACACAGTAGCGGCAAAGCCACGAGCAGCCACCAGAATTCTCCCAGAGCGGGCAGTTCCCCGGTTCGGCCCAGGTGATTGTAGTCCACGAGCCCAAAAACGCCTGCCATCGCCAGAACACACAAAGGCACGTGCCAGTAGCGCGGGCGTAAAGAGGCGCGGATCTCGGCGCGACACCGCATCCGCCGCCGGAGGGTCAGAGGCCAGTTGTAAAATAGATAGAACGCCCCGTGTTCCAGTAGGGCGCCCCGCTCCCCAAATACGGGAATAACATGGACGGCTTCCGTCGCCCAGTGGGCCGCCATGAATCGTGCCAACGCCGGATACCGGTACGTCATCTGGATGGGAAAGGCCAGGTAACCCACGTATTTGAAGAAGCCCAGGAAGACCGCGATGTTGTAGTCCTTGAAGTTCCGCT
>CAYNQP010000790.1:0-2001 GCA_964399325.1 uncultured Pirellulales bacterium | reverse complement strand
TGCTTGGGACGCATCGCCACCGCCAGGAGGCGGAGGGCGCCTGCCGCTTGGGTCGCGGCCTTTGCCAGCATCAAACGGCTTAAGCATCGCGTTGCCGAGCAGTTGTGCCGACGGAACATTCTCGAAGCTGATGAGGATAATGTGCTGCTGATCTTCACGCGACGCATCTATCCGGAAATCGACCCCGAGCCGGAGCGGAGACTGCTTGAGCGATTGCAGAGAGTCATCTTCACAGACACCGGGGACATCGATCCGAGAACGGTCGTGCTCGTTTCATTGGCGAGCAGCACCAACATTCTGCCGGCCGTGTTCAATAAGAAAAAGCTGAAGGCACGCAGGAAGCGGATCGAGCAGATTGCCAATGGCGAGGTCACAGGCAAAGCCGCCAAGGACGCCATTGCGGCCATGCAGACCGCGGTGATGGTCGCCACCATGATGCCTGCCATGATGACCTCAATGACGGCAGCCACCACACACTGAGCCAGCCCATACTCTCTGCGAGGGCACTCTATCAGACCTGGTTGGGCCCGGCGCCGGATTGGCCGCATATCGCGGCGCGAATCTCGGCCGGGTTGTGGCAGATATGATCGGGGGCAGTCGGGGTCAGCTCTTCGAGGCTGCCGAAGCCATATGTCACGGCGATGGTGCGCGTGCCGTTGGTCTTGCCGGCGACGATGTCACTGGCGCGATCGCCGATCATAACCGCCTGTTGGCGCGGGCACGCAATCTGCAGGAAGATATGGGCGATGAGTTCCGTCTTGTCGTCGAAGCGCCCGTCCAGCTCCGGACCGAAGACAGCCAAGAAAAACGGGGCCAGCCCGAAATGGCGGATGATGCGCTCGGCAAAGATTTTGGGCTTGGACGTGACAACGTAGAGGGCAAAGCCGTCGTCGTGCAATGCCCTGAGCAACTCCGGAATCCCCGGATAGACCTCTTGCTCGAACAGACCGACCGTGCTGTAGCGCTCGCGGTAATAACGGATCGCCGCCTCGATCAATTCCGGATCGTCGCTCGCAAGCAAACGCGGAAAGGCCCACCGCAGGGACGGACCGATGTATTGGAGCAACTCGGATTGCGGGGGCACAGGCCGGCCGAGGCGCTCGAGCGCATGCTGGTGGCATTGGGTCATGCCGTCTCTCGGATCGGCCAGCGTTCCGTCCAGATCAAAGAACAGTGTTAGAGGTCCGCGTGTTACGTTAGCCATACCGTAGTCATCAGCCCAGAATCGTTAGGTTCTCAATCGCTACACCCTTGCACATCGGGAGCGGAGTTCAGACATTAGCAGCATCTGGGGCCGCACGTCAATCGTGTTTCTCGCCGCCGGAGACCGCAGCGGAACAGTAATCGGGAATCTCGGTACGTAGAAGTACGTGTTCTGCAGGAAATCCAGCGGAGACCACACGATTTCACTTGACATATATCGGAGAGCATCGGTAATGTTCTAAATGTCTTACTTCGATCACGGATGAAGAGTGATTCACGCGACCCGTTGCCACCTTCGGCTCACGGAATGGAGTCGGAGGCGAGCGATGATTCTGTTTCGCAGTATCCCACGGAGGTTTCTCTCCACGGCAGGAGAGGCAATTCACGGATGTTATTATCGTTGCAGACTGTGGAACGCAGGCTGAGGGCGGTAATGATGCTGTCTCGCAGAGTTTCACGGATGTAATGGCTTACAGGGAGAGCGGCAGCGGCATCTGTGTGCCCACACACAGGCTAAGCCGCCGACGGAACGAGGTTGGAGAAGGGTCGAAGGAGTGATGCCGGAGACAAGGACCAGGAGAGAGAGCAATTGGGCAGTTAATCGGGAGCGTCGTAGCGGCCTCCCCGCGCGACAAGTGCGGGCCAAAGCAACGATTTCCGGCATCCATGCGGGTGTAGTAGCTGGAACACTCCGTGCCCAGTCGCTCCGGTCTCTGGCATGCCTCGACGCGCGGCCGCACGAATGTAGAATCTGCATTTTCCGTTGTCACTTTCCATTGTGTAGCTTCTCTACGGAGT
>CAYNQP010000789.1:0-2014 GCA_964399325.1 uncultured Pirellulales bacterium | reverse complement strand
GCTTCCGCCAGTGCGCCGAGTGTCCAAAGCCACTTCGGCATGGGTACCAGCGCACCACAGGACGGGACTCCCTTAGCGAGCTTTGCCGGCGACCCCATGGGGGGGCCCGCGATGGGGATGGGCCGTGGCGGTGGTATGGGCGGTGGCCGTGGCGGTGGTATGGGCAGTGGCCGTGGCGGTGGTATGGGCGGTGGCCGTGGCGGCGGTATGGGTGCTGGTCGTGGCATGGGTGGTGGTCGCGGCATGGGAGGCGGCATGGGAGGCGGTATGGGAGGTGGCATGCGCCAAGCCGGCGGTTTCGGTGCGGGTCAACCAGTCCCTGCCTCGCCGGAGAGTCAGGGCGAACTACAGGACCTGAAGCAACAAGCCGAAACGCTCATGCAGCACAAGCTGGACGTTGAGACGAGAATGGCCGGGCTGCAAGACGGCCGGAGAATTGTGGCTATGGTTCACACTGAAAAATGTACGGGTTGCGGCCTTTGCGCCGGCGTCTGCCCGAACGATGCGATCCGAATCGATCAGAAGGCCACTATCGATCCGGGGCGATGCACCGCGTGCGCTGCCTGTGTTGCCACTTGTCCGACCGGGGCCATCATTATCACCCAGCAAGAAAAGCGGTAGCCAGCGCGCCGTTGATTCGTGCCTGGGCGCGTAGCTGTGCGCAAGCTGCCGAAAGACACCGTTTTCGAGAAGGTCAGGCAAATGGAACGACTGATGCTCAAATCCAAGATTCATGGTGCCATTCTCACAGGGACCGAGCTCAACTACGAAGGCAGCATAACGATCGACACGAATCTTCTGGAAAGAGCGGATATGCTGCCTGGCGAGCAGGTTCATGTGCTGAACACAAACAACGGGCAGCGTCTTGTCACGTACGCGATTGCTGGCGACAGAGGTTCCGGTGAAGTCATGCTAAATGGACCAGCCGCCAGGTGCGGCCAGATTGGAGACAAAGTCATCATCATATCCTACGGCCAGTTCTCACACGCGCAAGCGAGGAGTTTGCATCCCAAGGTCGTGCTGGTGGATGATCGAAACAAGGCGAAGGAATCAGTCGATGGAGCGTGATTTCTCTCGACGTTGTGCGCGGTGTGACGACAAGACCTGCCGAGAGGGTAAGGACTGCTTCTCGCGGGCCGAACCCTATATGGATTCGTATGCCGACAGGGGTATCGGCCGATTGCAGCGTGCGGCGGCGGCTATCGAAGCGAAATACTACGGCCAAAAAACAAGATTAGGTGAAATCGTTGAGTCTGCAAAGCTTCTGAGTTGCAGAAGGATTGGTCTGGCTTTCTGCGTGGGCCTGTCTGAGGAAGCGCGCGTCATTGAGGCCATTCTTGCAGAAGGGTTTGACGTTGTTTCGGTGTGTTGCAAGACATGTGGGATTAACAAGAAAGACTTCGACCTTTCCTGTATTCGCAAATCGGATTCTGAGTCCATGTGCAACCCTGCGAGACAGGCTGACCTGCTGAACAAAGCGGATTCTGAACTGAATGCTGTATGCGAGTTATGTGTCGGCCATGATGCGATTCTCTCGAAGGTGTCACAGGCTCCTGTTGTGACCTTGATTGCCAAAGATCGGGTCCTCGGGCATAACCCGGCGGCCGCTCTGTACTGTTAGTATGTTCGTAAACGTTTTGACCCAAACCCATAAGAAAGGTGTATTATGGACCAGACAGTTAGAGGCATGCGGTCCGGATGTGCTACTCTATGTATAGCAATAGCTACGCTTTTGGCCGGCAGCGCTAACGCTCACGATTTGCCTTATTCGTTTCCAAAAGGCGGGTTCCAGCTATATCAATCTCAAAACAAAAGTGAAAGCCTGACCTTGGGAGGCAGCGTGCTTCTTAGATATGCCTACTGGAACTGGTTTGGAACGAATAAGGGCACCAACACAAATAATGACTATAGCTTCGGCTTTCAAAGAACTCGTTTGAACCTGAAATACACTTCAGAAAACATAGAACTCTTCTTTCAGCCGCAATATGTCCATATGTTTGGTTTACCAGACGAT
>CAYNQP010000788.1:0-2022 GCA_964399325.1 uncultured Pirellulales bacterium | reverse complement strand
GGACCGCTACGCCGAGGCGGTGGAACAGTATCTGGCCGCGGAGGAGGTGGACGATTCCTACGCCGATTTGCAGTTTCGACTGGGACGATGTCACTGGCAGTTGGCCGAATATGACAAGGCTGCCGAGGAATACGTCAAGGCGCGGCAGCTCGATACGCTCCGTTTCCGAGCGGATGATCGCATCAACGAGATCGTTCGCGGTGTGGCTGGCCGCAGCGGCGCCGGCGTCCAACTCGTCGATGCCGTTGCCGCGCTCGCGCAGAATAGCCCGGAGCAGGTTCCCGGCGCGGAGCTTTTCTACGAGCACGTCCATTTGAATTTCACGGGCAACTACCTCTTGGCCCAATCGGTCTTTGAACAAATTGAACAGGCCCTTCCGGAGCGAGTCAAGCGCACGCAGAGGGATAAGCCTGAGTCGCTCAGCGAGGCCGAATGCGCGCGACGCCTGGCGTACACTGAATTGGATCGGTACAAGATTGAGGCCAAGGTCCTGAACAGCTTCATCAAGAGGCCGCCATTCAGCAATCAGCTCTATCACGCGGCGCAGGTCGAGCGGATGGAGCGGGATGTCGCCACGCTCAAAGCCGGCGTGACCGGCCAGTTGCTGACGCAGGCAGCCGAGCAAGACCGCTGGGCCGTTGAGAACGATGGCGCCGACTGGCTTCTGCACTGGAAGTACGGCCAATTCCTGGCCGAGCAGACCCAGGACTATCGCGCCGCCGCCGAGCAGTTTCGCTGGGTCCAGAGTCACTTGCCGCATTCCTGGCTGAGTTATAGCAGCCTCGCCTCGGCGCTGTACGGGCTCGGCGACCTCGACGGGGCCATCGAACAATTCAACACGGCGATACGGATCAAGCCTACGTGCGGGACAGCCTGTTTTTCCCTCGGCGAGGCTTACCAGAAGAAAGGCGATATCGACAGAGCTGCCCAGCACTACACGCAAGCGATTCAATGGGAGAGGGACTGCATCCCCGCCTATAACAACCTCGCGCGCATCATGCTCCAGCAATCCAAATTAGATGAGGCCATTGCAATCTGCCGCCGGGGCTTGGTGTTCTCACCCGACAACGCCACCCTCCACGGCAGCCTCGGCAGCCTGCTGGCCCAGCACGGGCTGAGGGACGAGGCCGTCAAGGAGTTGCGAACGGCCCTCGCGCTGGACCCGAATTCCACCCCGATACGCAAGTCCCTGGAGGTCCTTCTGGGCAGACGCAACTGAGCGCGTTATCATCGCCCTTCGCGCGGCCTTCCGCCGCAGGACAGACTATCACGTATGGACAAGACGACATCGGCAAACAAGGTCATCATCTTCGGGGCCGGGGCAGCCGGCAAGGGATTGATCGGACTGCTCTTTTCACAAGCCCGGTATGATGTCACCTTCGTCGATATCAAGGACGACCTCGTGGACCGGCTCCGGGCGTCGGGCCGGTATCACGTTCTGTTGCATTGCCTCGATGGAGGCCAGAGGGAGCACGCCGTGGAAGGCTTCCGCATTCTTCACGCCGCCGACCGGCAGACGATCGCGCAGGAGATAGCCGGCGCCGCGTTCGTCTTGACGGCCGTCTTCCCCCGGAACCTGCCCGACGTGGCGCAGACAGTCGCCCTGGGCATCGAGCAATGTCACCATGCAGGACGACAGACCCCGCTGAATTGCATCGCCTGCGAGAACATGAAGAACAGCTCTGCGACGCTGAAGCGATACGTCGCGGAACACCTGAACGCAGAGGCTCTGAAATATACCGAGACGTTCATCGGCTTCCCGGACTGCATGATCAATCGCGTGGTGCCCGCCCCAACCGATCCGCTACGCGTGGAGACCGAAGACTACTGCGAGTGGACCGCTGACGCTGCCGGCCTCAAGGGCGACCCGCCCGTAGAGATCGACTTCATCGAATGGGTGGACAATCAAGACGCCCGCCTGGACCGCAAGCTCATGGTCTACAACGGCAGCCACGCGGCCTGTGCGTATTTCGCCTTCCCGCACGGGCACACCTGGATGCACGAGGCCGTGGCCGACCCGGC
>CAYNQP010000787.1:0-2025 GCA_964399325.1 uncultured Pirellulales bacterium | reverse complement strand
TCCGCGACCTCCATCTTGATCCCCTTCTCCTCCAGCGTCCTCTTCAACTCCTCGTAGGCGCTCGGGTCACAGATGATCTCGTATGCCTCTCCGGTATTCTGCATGTCCTCGGCTCCGGCGCCCAGCGCCAGTTCCATCAGGTCATCTTCATTGATTGTCGAGGAGCCGACGGTAATCAGGCCCTTCTTGTTGAACATCCAGTTGACACAGCCTGTTGTTCCCAGTGATCCCCCATGCTTCTCGAAGATCCGCTTGACCTCCGGGGCGGTGCGATTTCGGTTGTCCGTCAGCGATTCAACCATCACGGCCACCCCACTAGGCCCGTAACCCTCATATAGCACTTCCTCGTAGGCCACTCCCCCGAGGTCTCCTGTACCCTTCTTGATCGCCTTTTCAATGGTATCCTTGGGCATATTGGCCCCTTTGGCCTTGTCGATAGCGTAGCGCAACCCCAAGTTCGCCGACGGGTCCCCGCCGCCACTCCTGGCCGCCACAATGATCATTCTCGCCAGTTTACTCCAGAGCTTGCCTCGCTTGGCATCGACTACCGCCTTCTTGTGCTTGATGCCAGCCCAATGTGAATGCCCCGACATGCTATCTCCTCAACTACCCAGG
Organism: uncultured Pirellulales bacterium; assembly: GCA_964399325.1. Classification (GTDB taxonomy): domain Bacteria; phylum Planctomycetota; class Phycisphaerae; order Sedimentisphaerales; family Anaerobacaceae; genus JAFGLV01. The sequence continues at coordinate 1,410 of CAYNQP010000787.1, read as the reverse complement.
AACCAAATCAATCCACAACCGCAATACAAAATTACAGGCTCCAAATTATAACCCATTTCCTTCCGATCAATAGCCCTTTTTTCACAAAACCCCGGATGGGCTCCTCGCCGTAGCACCGCAACCCTGCACCGGCACTGAGCGGCGGCCGACAGAAACCGAGAGGTGGGCAGATGCCGCCATTTGGATCCCGTGCCCAAGAGACCGCCGATTCGCCCCTGAGACCAGAGACCTCAATACGGGCCTTGGCCAGAGGAGGCCCGTGACCTTCGCGCTGTCACCTTTCCCCCGCCACCAGCCTGCCGCACTCCATTTCGAACTGCACCAAGTGCTGAGCCTCCTCTTCCGCAAGCTCAAGGAGCACATCGTGCACATCCTGTTCGAGCATGATACCGGCCAAGTGGGTATAGAAGCGAAATAACCGGCGTTCTTTCCGGATGGCAATATAGATGACATGCTTGTATTCAATGTCGGGGCCAATCTCAAACTCCGTCGCGTAGTCCGGCTCTCCCATATCGACGAGCTTGCCTACTGTCTTGGCGACGACGCCCTCCTTCATCACCTTCAGTTCGAGCCTGGCCTTGTGCCGAAGCTTTTCGTCAGCACAGACGTGCAAACACGGCCCGCATGGCGGGATCCCTCATCCGCCCGGCCACCTCGGAATAGAACTCTGCCGTCTGAATCTCCCGGGCGACAGCCAACTCGAGCACTTCAGCAATGGAACGGGGCGCGCCCATCTGCCATCTCCTTTGACGAGCGGATTTGCCCCGGGGGCGGGCAATCAGCTTCTCACGGTTTCCAGAGACCACGGACACAGGCACGTCCTATAAGTCGCCATGATAAATCTTGTGATCTCCGAGCACATATAGACAACTGTATCAGTGGCACCGATTTTGCGGTTTTTTTCTTGACGAGGGTTTAGCGTCTCTCTAACATGGGCGATCAAATGGACAACTGTGGATAAACACGGTTGCGGACCGCCTCGTGCCTCTTTGGTGTGGTTTCCATCCGAATCTATGGGGCGGATAACCTGAGGCAAGTGATTTTGGGGCTTGTCTCCCACGGTAGTTAAGTTGCAAAGACACTTTTAGGCCGCTGTGCGTGAGTTCGGACAACAGGGTTCCGAAGGTTTTGCCCGGTGCCTAGAAGTGAATTTCAAGTGAAGCGCAGTCGACTCGCGTTAATAGATCGATCTTGATCGAAGGAGTGGAGGCTTTGACGATAGAATCAGCCAACATCGGGGCGTTGCCAAGTCTACTGATCCCGAGAAAGCAGGGCATACGAGATCTTCTGGTTTTGCCGGGCTGATTCTGCGCTCCCGCGAGTAGAGCTTTCGCGTTTCACTGACATCGCTTTGAAGCTTTCCTACCGGCCCGTGCGCCGTTCGTCCGCAGTGAATGTTGTCTCTCAACA
>CAYNQP010000786.1:0-2031 GCA_964399325.1 uncultured Pirellulales bacterium | reverse complement strand
ACCCCATCCGACATGGCATCGATGTCGATGCCCCTCTTGAAGGCATCGATCAGATCGTAAACCTCTTGGCGCAACTGCTCCGTCTGAGCGATTTCAGCGGCCAGAGACTCGGAACTGCCCCGCTCGAAGAGGTCCCTCTGCATCTTGCGAAACTCGACGGTCCCCTGGAACAGGACCGCCCCGCTGCCCCGGTAGACCATGGGACCTAACACCGCAATCAGCACGAGCGTCAGGAGCACCACCGACAGGCCCGTCAGGACGGTGAAGATTCGATCCAGAGTTCCACGCATCCGCAGATTCATTTAGCCCTTCCCCGAAGCCCTTTTCGCCCGCGACAGAAAATACTCGCTGACCACGTTCAGAATGAAAGTCATAAGCAGCAAGACCACGCCGACGGCGAACAGGGCGCTGCGGTGCGAAGAGCCTTCCGGCGCTTCGCCCATCTCGCCGGCGATGGTCGCCGTCATCGTTCGTATCGACTGCGACAGGTCCCACCAGGGATGCGGGATCTGCGTCGCATTTCCGGAGGCCATCCAAACCACCATCGTCTCGCCTATCGCTCGCATCATGCCAAGAACCACGGCGGCGATAATGCCACTGTGAGCGGCCGGGATGACAACCTTGACGACCGTTTCCAGGCGTGTCGCACCGAGGCTGTAGGACGCTTCGCGCAGCTCCCGGCCGAGCGCCGAGATCGAGTCCTCGCCCACGCTGATGATCGTCGGCAGCGCCATGACCGCCAGAATCAGCGCGGCGTTCAGAGCGTTCGTGCCCGTGGTGAATCCGAAATGCTTCTGCATCCACGGCGCCAGAACGAGGACCGCAAAGAACCCATAGGCAACTGAGGGAATAGCCGCGAGGATTTCGACGATGGGCTTGACGATGTTCCTGATCTTCCACGAAACGATGTCGCTGAGAAAGACCGCCGCCAGAATACCGACCGGAACAGCAAATGCCAGCGCCGCCGTAGAAACATAGAGCGAACCGACGATAAGCGTCAGGGCGCCGAAAGCCGGCGGGTCAGACGTGGGATGCCACGCGCGGCTGGTCAGGAATTGGCTGATGCTTTGCCCGGTGAAGAAGGGGACGGATCGTAAGATGACAAAGATGAGAATCAGAAAGACGGCCAGGACCGACGTGCACGTGACTACAAAGAGCAGCACCCGACCCAGATACGCGCCGACAAAACCCACCAGGTCTTCGCCCGGGGTAAGCGCCAGCGGCCGAGGGGTAGTATCGGCCGCCGGCTCCAGTGTGAGAGTTACGTCTCTGTCCGTCATTTCATCCTGCGGAAGACATGGAAAGGAAATACCCTATCTTCTAGTAATCCGTCAGGGGCACGAATCCCTTGGCCTCAATCAGTTCCTGGCCCTTCTCCGTCAGGTAGAACGTGCAGAACTTGTGTACCATGGACCCTAACTTGGGATAACCGTTCGTGAACATGAACAGCGGCCGAGCCACCGGGTACACACCGCTGGCAATTGTCTGCCGCGTCGGCAAAACCGCATCCACCTTGATCGCCTTGACGGAGGAATCGACAAAACCCAATCCTACGTAGCCGATAGCGCCCCGGGTCGTCTTGACGCGGGCCTGTGCCTGCGGATTGGAATTAACGTATTCAACGCCCGGTGCCATCTTCTGTTTGTTCATCACCAGCGTCTCGAACGTTTCATACGTCCCGGACGATGTATCGCGACTGATCATCACGATAGGCATGCTTGCCCCGCCCACCTGGCTCCAATTGGTGACCTTGCCCGTGTAGATATCGCGGATCTGGGCCTTGGTCAGAGCCGTAATCGGATTCGACGGATGCACCACCACGCATACCCCATCCATGGCCACCGCATGTGAGACAGGGAGGACTCCCTTGCCCACAGCGCTCTTGAATTCCTCCGGCTTCATGAACCGGCTCATGTCGGCGATATCACAGCGCCCGTCGATCAATGCCGCGGCGCCGTCGCCGCTGCCGGTCTGGTTGACGGTGATCTTCAGATCGGGGTAAACCGTCTTGAAGTACTCGGCAAAGGCATC
>CAYNQP010000785.1:0-2032 GCA_964399325.1 uncultured Pirellulales bacterium | reverse complement strand
GTGCTGGTGGAATCCGCTCAAGCAGCGAAGCAGGCGGTTGCTTCCTTTGTATTAAAACCGTTGCCAGTCGTTCACCTCGATGCCGGGGCATGCACGACGTTGGCATACACTAAAGGGATGATACCATGATGAACGATCGAATGACTTTTATTCTGGTTTCCCTGGTTTGCACGGCTTCACAGGGATTTGCCCAAACGCAAGGCATGGCAAACGATCTCTATTCCATGACCCAGGGCGAACATTTCGATGCGGCAAGCGGAGAAAGCGTGGCGATTGAGCCCTGCGAGGAGGCCAAAGGCGGTGCATGGGTGCGGCTTGGCAAGAGCGGGGACTGGATCAAGTATTCGAGCATGAAGTTTGATCAGGGTGTTTTGTCCGTTTCGGTGATCGGCGGCACCTCGGAAGCCGATCCCGCCTCCAGGGATGTTGAAATCTGGATAGACGGCGTTTCCGCTCCGAGCGGGACCCAGGTGGTGACACTACCCTTGCCGCCAAGCACAGGCAGTCGTCCCACGCGCGTGACCCGAAGAATTGCCGGTACGCTTGATGGGGTGCATGATGTGTATGTCAAGTCAAGAGGCGACATCCATATCGACTACATCACGTTTGTCCAACTGGGCGACAGAGGTCCGAACTGGCAACGTTTTCTCAATGACACGGCATGGCAAAACGGATTGGATGTGGTCGGGGCCGGCGAAGAGGTGTCCTATATAACAAACCCCCATGGCGGCACCTTGCAACTGGCCGTCAAAGAGCGGCCTCACGGCAGCAGCCTTCGGCCCTTCAACGGCAGGGATAACGATGTCACGGATAGGGTGACCTGGTCCATAGACGATGAGGCCATCGCGACCGTCAGCCCGTCAGGGCTCGTGACCGCCAAGCAAGCCGGCACGGTGACCGTGACTGCGAAGGCCGAGATCGACGGCGCCGAAAAAGTAGGGACCCTTAAAATTACCATCGCCAAGGCGGACGCCAAATATAAGGACGATCTCGAAAGCATCGCGGCCCACTATCACATCCCCGAGTGGTTCAGGGACGCCAAATTCGGCATCTTCATGCACTGGGGCATGTACTCCGTACCTGCTTATAAGCACGAATGGTATCCAAAAAATATGTACGGCGAGTGGCGTGACTGGCATGTCGCCTCCTATGGCGCGGATTTCGGCTATAAGGACTTCTTACCCAGCTTTACAGCCGACAAATACGATCCGGCCGAGTGGGTGGCGCTGTTCCGCAAGGCGGGCGCAAAGTATATTGTGCCTACGGCAGAGCATCATAACGGATTTGTTCTGTACGACTCGAGCTTCACCCGGTGGAAGGCGCCGAATATGGGGCCCAAGCGCGATCTGATCGGCGATCTCGCCCAAGAGGTGCGCAAGGCGGGGCTGAAGTTCGGGGTGTCCAACCATTATGCGGAAAACTCCTGGTTCATTCCCAAAAGGCCGGACTTCGATACCTCGAATCCGCAGTACGCCGATCTGTACAACTGGGGCGGAGGCGGTGACAAGCATTGGCAATACTGGTACAACCGCGCCACGGATCTCGTAGATATATACAGTCCAGACCTGATGTGGTTTGACGTGGGCTTGGGCAACAACCGGGCCATGCAAAAGTATCTGGCCTATTATTACAATCAGGCCGACAGCGTCACGTCCGGAGGCATGTCCGCAGGGGTCGTGGTCAATTCCAAGCACAATTTTGCTGACAACACGATTGTGTTGGATGTTGAACGGGGGCAGCTCTCCGAAATTCGCGAACTGGCCTGGCAGACCGACACCAAGGTCAGCTCGGATGAGAATTGGTGCTACATCGAAAATGACAAGCTAAAAAAGGCGGTCGATGTGCTGGACGCCTTTGTCGATATTGTCAGCAAAAAGGGCAACCTGCTGCTGAACGTGGGGCCGACCCGACGCGGCGAAATCCCGGATGAATCCCGCGATCTGCTCCTGAGCATTGGGAAATGGCTCGAAACCAACGGCAAAGGCATTTATGCGACGAGGCCGTGGGTCACCTTCGGCGAAGGCCCGACCCG
>CAYNQP010000784.1:0-2032 GCA_964399325.1 uncultured Pirellulales bacterium | reverse complement strand
AACTTCCCCGCCCTGCTGGACGACCCCGAGCGCGCCATGATGTACGGCTACATGCCCCGCGAGGAGTTCCTCGATATGTGGCTGGGCAAGCTGAAGGAGGTCATCGACAACTATCAGCCCGACATCATGTGGTTCGATTCGTGGCTGGACGAGATTCCCGAGAACGTGCGCCAGGAATACGTGGCCTACTACTACAACCAGGCCGCCGGGTGGGACAAGGAGGTCGTGGTCACACGCAAGCAAAAGGATCTGCCGCTCTCAGTGAGCGTCGAGGACATCGAGAAAGGTCGGTCCGACCGCTTGACCGAGAACGTCTGGCTGACCGACGACACGATCAGTATGGGCAGTTGGTGCTACACGGAGAACCTGCGAATCAAGCCGACATCCGTCGTGCTCCACAGCCTAATCGACATCATCAGCAAGAACGGCGTGCTGCTGCTGAACATCTCGCCGATGGCCGACGGGAGCATTCCGGAAAACCAGCGGCAGGTGCTTCTGGAGATGGGTAAGTGGCTCAAGATCAATGGCGAGGCCGTGTATGGCACCCGGCCGTGGAAAATTTATGGCGAGGGTCCTTCGCAAGGCCGAACCGGCCAGTTCGGCGGCGTCACTGACCCCACGGGAGGCTACAAACCCCAGGACATCCGCTTCGTCACGAAGGGCCAGACGCTCTACGCCATCAGTCTCGGCTGGCCGGACAGCACACTGACGATCCCGGCGCTCAAGGCCGACTCGCCCCAGTATCCAGGCGAGATCGGCTCGATTCAACTGCTGGGCAGCGATGCCAAGATCGCGTGGTCGCGCACCGCCGATGGCCTGACGATCACCATGCCGCCGGAAAGGCCGTGCGACTACGCCGTCGTTTTCAAGATTGCGCCGAAGAAGTAGTCCGGCGCATGACCAATATGATGGGCCAAGCCCGCCCCTCACACCGTGTTCAGGGCCTGCCCTGAGCACCTTCAAAGGGGCAGGCTTCAGGGCCCGCGCGCTACTGACAAGCGAGCCCTGGTGGCAAATCAGCCCGTCGCCGGTCCTACTCAAGCCCTTTGAACAGCAGCGTGCCGTCTTCAGAGTACTCGATTTCCATTTCCTCGCCTTTCTCATCATAGGTGACGGCGTATATCACTTTGCCGTCCTGCAACTCCTTTTCCACTTCTATGATCTTGCATCCTGCCGTCTCCTTTTCCGCCGCGACCTGCACCACGGGGGGCAGTTGATCCATGCTGATCTTCTCGGCATCGTCGGCCTTCTCGAACACGGCACATCCCGATACGAGTGCTACGGCGCCGATCGCAACAACAACACCCACCATCCACCGGTTGATCCTCTTGTTGTTCATCTCTTCTGGTCCTTTCTCTTTCCTGCTTGTCTCACATCCGCCTTGGCAACAGCAGGTGGTTGCGGTCAAAGCAGACACACAATACAATTGTCCAACGGTCGAATTTGCGCGCATGTGGGTGTCAGAGCCCGCCGATCCCTGATTTCATATTGCGATCGATAACTTGCCAGATCACGGCGCCACGCTACCGGTGAGTCCCCCGGCCGACGGCAGGAACAGCCAGCACCCCAGAAACAGCAACAATAGACATCTCACGCCGCGAGCGCTGTGTTGCTACCATGCCATGCTCCCTTTCACGAACGTATCGACAAGACGCCGCTCCTTGGCGGAGACCACAACGATTGCATGAGACAGCCGGTGAAGTATAGCCGTACAGGATGAGAAGACGGTGAGTGCAGGTCTGCTGCCCACCGTTTGTGCGCGTCATCCCGGGCAGGAGCGTCAAGCGCGCGTCTCATTCGTCTTCGCCGGGCTCATCCTGTGTTTCGGCTTCGGCCTCTGTCCTGGAGCCAGCGGCGGGATTGTTGGACTCCATAGCCTCTTCCGGCCGCGCCTCCTGGAAGGCCGCAGGTTTGGCGGTTTCCATGAACAGCGGAGGATTGAGCAGCACCTCCTCCCCTTCGCCGAGGCCCTCGGTGATCTGAACGAAGGTGTCATTGAAGGCCCCGGTCTTGACCTCCCGTTCCTGGGCAC
>CAYNQP010000783.1:0-2034 GCA_964399325.1 uncultured Pirellulales bacterium | reverse complement strand
AGGGACGAAATGTCATACGCGGCGCGATCATCAACGCCAGCGGAGCCGCGGACTTTTGCGCACGGTTCCTTGATGCGCAAGACAAACCGCTGAAGACGTTCACCGTGAGCGTGGGTGATATTGGGAAGTGAAACCATTATCAAACAAGATTCCTCCAATAAACGCTTTGCGAAAGGCCAACCCATGAACAAACCTACTTTCATCTCATGTCTTCTGGTGACTGCATTAATATGTAGTCACACTTTGGTGTTATCAGCAGTTGAGTCGGGATCTCAACCTGATGCCGCCTCGATTTTTCCAGCGCCTTTGAAGTGGACCTCCTCGGGTATCCTGGTCAGTCCGGTCTCTGACGAGTCGCACAAGATCGTATCCATCAAAGACCCAACCGTGGTCTACTACAACGATCTGTGGCACATCTACGCCACCGCCTACTCGACGTCCGCCAGAACCTGGTCCATGGTGTACCTGAACTTCAAGGACTGGTCTGAGGCCCCCAAGGCCAAGTTGACCTACATTGATGTCAATCCGAATCTAAAAGGGTACCATTGTGCGCCGCACCTGTTCTATTTCACGCCGCACAAGAAGTGGTACTTCATCTTCCAGTCTCAGCAGCCTCAGTATTGTACCAGTGATGACATTTCCAAGCCGGAAACCTGGACAGCGCCAAAGGACTTCTTTGAAGGACGGACCACAGGCATGCCGAGGCTTCCGATCGATTACCATATCATCTGTGACGAGACCCACGCGTATCTGTTCTTCACAGGCGATGACGGCCGTTTCTATCGCAGCCGGACCAAGATCGAAGACTTCCCCGGTGGTTTTGGCGACATCGAAATTGCCATCCAGGCCAATCGCAACAACCTGTTCGAAGGCAGCATGACCTATAAGATCAAGGGGACTGGAACCTATTTGACTATCATCGAAGGTATGAGCCCGGCCCGGCACTACAATGCCTGGATCTCCAAGGATCTGAATGGAGAATGGACCCCTGTACCGGGTGCCGACACTTGGGAAAAGCCTTTCGCAGGGATCAACAATGTCACCTTCGAAGATGGTGTGGAGACCTGGACCAGGGATATCAGCCATGGCGAGTTGCTTCGTGATAATTTTGACGAAACCCCGACCGTTGACCTGAAGAACCTGCGGTTGCTTTTCCAGGGACGTGCTCCGGATAGCGGCGGGAATTACAGCCTATTGCCCTATCGACTTGGCCTTCTGACAGAGGTTGGTTCCAAACAGTAGGACGTAAGGAAGTGTCACGATTGAGACCATGATCGAATGAAGGGGACGTTGCGGCGGACTTGTGACAATGATCGCCGGGCCGCACGTCTTGCCATTCGTGTTGTGTCCATAGGAGTTCGAATCATGTTCAAGGACATGTGCGTCATTGCAGTGTTGCTATCGCTGGCCGGTACGCTCGCGGCAGGTGAAATGCCCCTGGTCTATGACAAGGAGGATACCGGTACGCACTATGCAAAACCGGCCTTGCCTTCATTTGACGAACTTCCGTCCGTCCGACACCTTCCCGATCCATTTACCAAAGCCGATGGCACCCGAATCACCACTCGTCAAGAGTGGCGTTCCCGACGTGCCGAAATCAAGGCCATGATCGAGCGTTACATTGTCGGAGAAAAGCCCGGCAAGCCGAGTACGTTTGAGGCGACTCTCGATGGCAATACAATCAGAATAACAGTCGGAGAGGGTGACAATTCTTTTGACATGAGTGCGACTATCAACCGTCCCAGCGGCGCACCGGATACTCCGATTCCTGCCATCATCGGCATGAACATGCCGACCGGCAGTCTCCCTCGCGACCTCTTCAGTAAACGAGGCATTGCCACCATTACCTTCAGAGCCAACGAAGTGGCTTCCACGGGGTTTGGGGGTATCAATTATGCTTCCGGCAATTTCATGAAGCTCTATCCGAATGCCACCGCAGGTTACATGATACGTTGGGCCTGGGGCGTCAGCCGCATCATCGATGCACTGGAAGCTCTCCCGGAAGCCAAGATCGATACAAAGCGGCTTGCGGTC
>CAYNQP010000782.1:0-2037 GCA_964399325.1 uncultured Pirellulales bacterium | reverse complement strand
CCCAAGCAGCGCAGCCTCGTCGAGGGCCAGACCCCCGACGGCGCCTGGCAGCGGGCGGCCGACCTGCTTGGCTCGGTGCTCGACAAGGCAGGCGCACTGGGGCTAACCCTCTGTGTGGAACCCTTGTCGCCCGTGGAGACGGATTTCATCAATACCGTCGATGAAGGCATGAAAATGGTCCGCCAGATCGGTCATCCGAACCTGAAAATCCATCTCGATGTCAAGGCGATGTCCTCGGAGGCCAAACCTGTCCCCGACATCATCCGCTCAGTCAGCACCGCCGATATCGGCCACTTTCACGTCAACGACCCGAACCTCTACGGCCCCGGCATGGGCGACGTCGATTACACCCCCATCGCCCAGGCCATCGCGGACGTCGGCTATGACGGATGGCTGTCCGTCGAGGTCTTCAAATATGACCCCGACCCCGAGACCATCGCCCGCCAGAGCATCGACTATCTTCACCGCTTCTGGCCCTGACAAACGCGGGCTTGACAACGCAATCACACATCTACGAGGCAGGCTCGCAAGCCGGCTTAGTATCTTCTGATGCGCCTGTCGTCTCGACGCCAGCAAAGCACGCGTCGAGGCATCTACGTGGAACGGGTCGAGCGTCAGAGCCAGTAGCAGGAGAAACACACCCATGTTCCTAAGAGCGCGACGCCAACGTCCTCGCAAGGCGGAGGCCCACGCCGCCGGGATTGGCGGGGTGCGCGCCGCGAACCGCGGACCGGCAGCCTCTCGGGATGTCGTCCCAACCACCGCCTCGGAAGACGTCGAGCATTCCCGCACGGGGTCCAGATGGATCCGTGACGGTGCTGCGTGGGTAATCGCCAAACAAATCCTGGCACCATGTCCAGACGTTGCCAATCATGTCGTAAAGACCAAAGCCATTTGGGCGTTTGCCACCGACCGGATGTGTCCCCGCCCGCTTGTGATCGTACTGCTTCTCCAGCCACCCACTGGAATCACAAGCCCCTTCGTAGTCAACCCCACTATTGCCCGTGTACCAAGCAATTGGGTCGAGCGCCGGAGCATTATTCACTCCGAGAATATCAATCTCCCCACTATAGAGTGCCGTCTGCGTTCCCGCACGGCACGCATACTCCCACTCGGCCTCGGTCAGGAACCGATATGTCCGTCCGGGTACTCCTTCCATCTGGCAGAGCTTCTCAATGAAGGCTTTACAGTCGTCCCGACTCACATTCTCCACCGGGGCGTTCTTGCCGGCGTTCTTGAAGCGCGACGGATTGCTCCCCATCACTTGCTCCCATTGACCCTGTGTCACCTCGAACTTGCCGCAATAGAATGCCTTCGTCAACGTCACCGGATGCTGCACTTCACCGTTGAACCGCTGCGATTCACTCAACGGACTGCCCATCGTGAAGCTGCCCGGCGGAATCAACCGAAACACGACGCCCGTCTTTCGCGTGCGGACCTCCAAAGGCAACCCGAGTTCCCGCACCGCCTCACGCTGACGTTCCTGGGCCTCCTGGCTCCCAGGCGCAAGACCATCAAGGGGCGCACATCTCGCACCGGAAACACCAATCAGATCACTCGGAAGACGTTGTGCCTTGGGCGACCTTTCTTCGGATGCTTTGACTACAGCGAATCGTGGCGAAGATAACCCGCGCAGCCCCACGCCGATAGCGGTCAATACAACGGTTGCCGCAAACAGACGCGTCCCAATCCGGCGCTGGTGCCCTGAGCTTCTCTCGGTCATAACAATCTCCCTTTCCAGCCTCCTGTTCTGATAGGATGCGCGGCCAACACATGACTTCAATCTACCACGTGACTTGGGCATTTCAAACACAAGGGCACGAAGAGTAGTGTAATGAATTGTGTGTAAGTTATGGTTGGTGTCATCCGTCTGGAGCGCAGCGAGCCGGAGCGGAAGACGGATGACAGCGGCGACGAAAAAGGGTACGTACTCTTGTTTTCCACGCCTGGAGACAAGGAGGTACGTACCCATGAAACAACGATCATGTTCTTTACCAACTGAATCCCTGAAACGCCAGAGCCTCTTCTGGAATTGGA
>CAYNQP010000781.1:0-2037 GCA_964399325.1 uncultured Pirellulales bacterium | reverse complement strand
CCGGCACCGGCTGAGGGCGAGAGAGCGGCGTCGCCTGAGGTGGAAGTGTCTTCGCGTGGTTCGCCGGCATCGGCGCCGGCGGTGCGGCCTGAGGGGCCTTCGGTCAATTTTCGGGTGATTGCGGTGAGCTGCTATCCGGACCGGCCGGAGCGGTCGATGGCGCTTCTGTGTGCGTCGAGCGACTCTGAGAGCGAGGCCAGGTGGGTCAAGGAAGGCGCCGGGATCGGGCACTTTGTGGTTCATGAGATCAAGCGAGGCGCGGTCGTCCTGCGCAACGGCGAACAGCAGTGTGAACTGGCCGTCGAGCGCCGCCGCCTCCGCCGGACGCTCGTGCGTAACGTCCGGCCCGGCACCCGCCTGGTCAGTGTCGCCGTGCCGGATAGCAACAGCATCGTAGAAACTCGAAACCCATAGAAGCAGTAAGGAAACTCGAATCTCGAATGTCGAAATCCGAAACACATTCAAATGACCTAAATCTGAATGTCTCAAATGTGAGCGGCAAGAAGGTCGTTTTGAGTTTGGATATTTGAGCCTTTGTGCTTGTTTCGGATTTCGTACTTCGTATTTCGAACTTCCGGGCCGATGGGCCCGGTGAGGGGTAATCATGGAGCGAGAAAACCTCTATCACGCCAAGCGTTGTGGCATTGTGTTGTTCACCGTGGCAGTGTTACTTCTTCTATCGGTGGGCTGCTCCGTCGGTCCGACGGCGATAGGCCACAAGCCACCACGCGACGGAACAGTCTTCGAGCTCAAAGCGATCACACCCGAGCGCGCGATAGCCCTGCTCGCGGAACTGGGTCTCGGTGAGGTCTCCATCCTGCCCGACAGCCGCAGTCTGGCCGTAGGCGGTCCGGCGAGCGTGCAGCAGAAGGCAGCGGCGGTGCTCGATCTTGTTGACGCGCCGGTGCCGTATGCGATAGAGACGCTGGCCCCTGTTTCCCAGGCAAGGGGCCTTCCCGCCAACGAACAGTTCGCGGCCGTCCTGGGCGACGTCGATATTGGCACCTTCACCGAGCCGCCGCCGCGGGGCCGGTTCGCCCGCGCCATCATCGACATCCACGGCGATGCGGTCGTCGCCATCGCACCCGTGCCGCTGTGCCGGGATATCGTAACGCTCATCAAATTCGGACCGGTGGCTCTACAGCAAGTCGAAGGTCGTAGCGTGCCTTCGGCGCCGGTCGCGCACCAGACAATTGAAACAGCGCCGCCCGTGGCGCCGCAGGATACGACGCCGGAGATACTCTCGGCCGCTGTCCTACCCGACCTGCTTGAGCCGGAGCCGGAAGCTGCGGCCACGATTGAGCCGGAGCCCAAACCTATCGAGGCAGTCGCGTTGCCGGCCATAGTCATAGAGCCCGCTACCAATGCCGCTGAGCCCATGCCGGTTGCTGACGTCCCTCCGTCGCAGTCAGCCAGTGCGTCGGGCACGGTACTGGGACCGTCGGCCGCCGCGACGGAACCGGCCAGGACGATACGCACGTATGAACTGGTTCCCTTGTCCAACGGTGAAGACGTGCTGCAACTGGATTTGCCCGACCGGCTGGAGATGATCCAGTTGCTCGATCTCGTCGCGGAGTACTTGAACCTCGATTACTTGTACGATCCGGAGAAGATCAAGGGCGAGACGGTCTCGCTGCGGCTGCACGGCAAGCTCCAGGGCGAGATTCACGTCAAGGAGCTGTATCCCCTGCTCGAATCGATCCTGAAGTTCAAGGGCCTGGCCATGACGTGCCACCAGGGCAACTTAGTCACCATCGTGCCGGTGGCGGACGCGCTGGACGTGGACCCGACGTTGCTCGATTCGGCCGGCTCGGTCCTCGGCGCCGGTGACATGGTTGTCACGCGGGCCTTCGACTTGCAGTACGTCAATACCGCCAGCGCCATGAACCTGCTCGACAGTATGAAGCTCAGCGTGGCGGTCTCACCCGTGGCCGAGACGGGGAGCCTGATCGTCACCTGCTACGCCCACCGGATGGAGCGGATCGAGCGGCTGCTGAACATGGTGGACCGGCCGGGCCGGCCCAAGGAGTTTCGCTA
>CAYNQP010000780.1:0-2039 GCA_964399325.1 uncultured Pirellulales bacterium | reverse complement strand
CTTACAGAATTCATCGTCTCCGGCACTGAGGATCTTGTTGGCTTCGATAATATGGGCGAATAGATCACGCAGCAGTTGCTGGTCCATGGTCGGTCCAAAGCAGACCGAAGCCCCCATGGGATGACCGACTTCAGGAGAGATACTGGGGCTGGTCACGAGGGTCTTGGTTTTGGGTTCTTCAACGAGGGTATCGAGAAAGAATTCGGCTGCACCCTTCATGGCAGGGTAGAGACGTTTAAGCAGGGCCTTGTCGCCGGTAAATTCATATTGTTCCCAAACCGTGTTGCAAAGCCAGACGCCACCGAGCGGCCACATGCCGGAACCCGCAAAGTCAATGGGTGCTGTGGCACGCCAGAGGTCGGTGTTGTGGTGCGCGACCCAGCCTTTGGCATTGTACATGGTCTTGGCAGTGCGTGCGCCCGTGATCTGAAGGTCTTCAACCATGGTCATCAGGGGTTCGAGACATTCCATCATGTTGGCATTATTGACTGGCCAGTAGTTCATTTCGGCGTTGATGTTGATGGTATACTTGCTGCCCCAAGCTGGACTGGTATCTGCGTTCCAGATGCCCTGGAGATTGGCAGGTTGGCCCCCGGCCCGGGAAGAACTGATGAGCATGTATCGGCCGTATTGGAAATACAGTGTGACCAGGGCCGGATCGTTGCTCTCTTTAAAATTCAAGATTCGCGTGTTCGTGGGCAGTTTGGCATCTTGGTTGGCACCCAGGTCGAGTGTCACGCGGTTGAACATCTTCTGATAATCCGCCAATTGATCCTTGCGGATGGCGTCAGCACCCTTGGCTGAGGCTTTGTTAATCAAATTGGTAGCCAAGGCCTCGGGATCGCCTGAGACATCGTCAAATCGTTTGAAACTAGTGGCTGTGGCAATGTAGATGATAGCACTGTCAGCATTAGCCACCGCGTATTCAGCAGGACTCTGAACCGCTCGACTTCCACCGCCACGACCACCGCGTCCGCCGCGAGTTGGCGCTGCAACGGGTTCCGGAGCAGGCTCAGTAGAGCGAATCGTCTTAGTGAGCGTTCCGCCCTGGTTAACGATTTTGATACGTGTTTGAAACTTGAGCGCAGCCTTGATACGGCTGTTGTCGCGGTTGGTGCCTGTGAGAATCAAGGTATCGTTTGTGCCGGGGTTGTCAGCGTTGGTCATGTTCTGCTCTGTACGCATGCCCAGATTGAAGTTGATCTTGCCGGGCTTGTCTGCGGTCAAACGCAGGATCATGATGTTGTCGGGATAGCTCGCGAAGAGTTCGCGTGTGTAGGTCACGCCTTCGGAGGTGTATTGAACCTTCGCGGTCGCTGTGGAGAGATTCAGCTCGCGGCGGTAATTCTCGGCGGTTTTCACCGGGAAGGAGAGCATGAGGTCGCCAACCGGCTGATAGGGAAGCTGCCCCCTGGGATTGGCGAGCATCCTGCCGGCCATCTGTTCGGCCTCTCTGTATTTGCCGTCGAACAGGAGTTGACGAACCTGGGGAAGCAATTCGAGAGCCTGGGGATTGTCCGGGTTATACGGGCCACCGGCCCAGAGGGTATGTTCGTTGAGGCAGATGATTTCGTTGTCGATTCCGCCGTAGACCATCGCGCCCTGGATGCCGTTGCCAACCGGCAAGGCACTGGTCCATTCCACAGCGGGAACGCGATACCATAGGCTGAGCGGATCAGCGGGGGCAGGGGCTTCGCCGGACAATTGGCCGGAGAACAACGCCAGGTTTGGCGCAGCCGATACGGTTTGGGCTACCACAACCATCATTGCGATGCAGGCGACGAACCGGATACATTTTTGCAGAGAAGAATTCGACATACAGATCTCCATTCATAAAACAACCATGGCTTACAACTGAAGTTTTGCAAACTTCAAGGAATCAGGACTCAGGACACAGGATGAAAAGCGCGTTTATCCTGCGTTCTGCGTCCTGTATTCTGTGTTCAACTGGGCTTTTGCAGAAGTCCAGTTACAGTATTCAATTTCACGTCAGAAACTATGGCAGTTATAGGACATTCGCTGTGTGGCCCATTAATAAA
>CAYNQP010000779.1:0-2040 GCA_964399325.1 uncultured Pirellulales bacterium | reverse complement strand
GGCCCTCCAGAGGCGACTGAGATAGCGCAGGTCGTTCTGGATGTCGCGTTTGGAGGCCCCCTGCCCGGCGGTCCGAATGATGAACCCATGTCCCTTCGGCGGTTTGCTTTCGTCGAAGACCTCCGCCAGCCGTTTGCGCTCGTCCTCGTCCTCAATCTTGTGCGAGATCCCGTACTCGCGCATCCACGGCATCATGACCAGATGCTTGCCGGGAAGCGCCAGATACGTGCTCAGGGTCGGGCCTTTGGTCTTGAGGCCTTCCTTGGTGACTTGAACGACAAGCTCCTGGCCCCGGCGCAGACAATTCTGCAGGGGCGGACGATCCTTCAGGGCCTGTCGGCGACCGATGCTTTCGAGTACGTTGCTCTTGCTCTTGGGGAAGTACCGCGGGTGCAAATCCGAGATATGGAGAAAACCGTTTTTGTCGATGCCGATTTCGATGAAAGCGGCTTGAATCCCGGACTCGACATTGACGATCCGCCCTTTGTAGATATTGCCGACATGGGCGCCGACGCTGGCCCGCTCCACATAAAGTTCCTCCAGCGAGCCGCCTTCCACTACGGCGACCCGGCATTCCTCCCGCTCGGCTACGTTGATCAACATCTCACTTGACATATTTCATATCCCTTTTTTCGTTATCCGGAGGACTCATGTCCCACCAGTATCAGAGGTTAAGTTATCTTCCACGTGACATTCATGCGTCGGACCGGCCCGGCCAGGTCGGCGGGCCCGAAGCCCAGCAACAGCATGATTTCGTCCACACGGATGGAACCGCCGGCACCCGTGCGGCACGCGACCACGACACGGTCCCCATCCGTTCGAATCGATTTCAGAAAGCCTCGGACGTCAATCCGACGCCCCTGACGGTGACTCGGTGAGATCCTCTCCACGACCACACTCTCACGGGCCAGCAGATGCGCGATTCTGTCTTGCAGCCGGCCCTCAAGGTCACTGCCATGGGCCGGTTGGACCGCGAACGCATAGTCGGCCGATTCCGCCCCAAACGAGGCGTTCGATTTCATCAGCGCTATCGATCGCAACTCGATCTCCCGGGGCAACACGGCCGCCAGTGACTGCTGCATCCGATCCCGCCACGGTCGGGCACCGGAGGTGTCGGATTCACCCAACGGGATGCCTGGTTCGTCGAAAAGCCGCAAAACCAGCAGCTCGTCATCCGACTCGACTCCCACGGGCCGGGGTAACGGCAATGACAGTCTTGGATGGGGATTGAATCCCTCCGTGTGCTTGACGGGAACATGGGCCCTGGCGCAAGCCCGCTGAAAAACGCGCAGCGTCTCGGCGTGGGAAAGAAACCTCAGCATCCCGCCGATGGCGAATCCTACGGCCGCCGTCGCGTCGGTCGCCATGCCGACAGACGGCTGGCTCTCCGAGATGTCGTGCGCGTGTTGATTCACCGCCTCTATTATGCCCATCCCCCTTCCGTCATATGCTTGACCATCATTCCCATTACTCCCATACGCCGTCCGACCTGCCACCGGCATCCGTCAGGTCTGCTTCTCAGAATGCCTCGGGCAGGATCTTTCGGGCCGCACTGCGAATGTAACTCGATATCTGCCGCTCGGAGTTCATCCCCAGCACCTTTCTCGTCAGGTGGTTGCACTCCTCCATCGTGACCGACCGAATCATCTGCTTGACCTCCGGGATCAGCGGCGCCGTCAGGGACAGCGTCCGGACCCCCATCCCCAGCAGAATCATAACGTACTCCGGCTCCGAAGCCGTCTCTCCGCAGACAGACAGGCCGATCTGCGCCTTGTAGGCGTCCTGAATCACGGTTCGGATCAGTCGCAGGACGGCCGGGTCCGCCGGCGAGTACAGCGTGGAGACCAACTCGTTGCCGCGGTCCACCGCCAGCGTATATTGCGTCAAGTCATTCGTTCCAATGCTAAAGAAACTCGACTCGCGGGCCAGCGTCGAAGCCATCAGGGCCGCCGACGGCGTTTCGACCATGATGCCCACTTCAATGTCACGATTGTACTGGATCGACTCATCATCCAGATCCTCCATGACGTCGTGGAGGAT
>CAYNQP010000778.1:1404-2041 GCA_964399325.1 uncultured Pirellulales bacterium | reverse complement strand
GGAACTTGTAGGCCCCGATGCGTTTGGACCAGCCGTAGTCGTGGCCCTCATCGGACAAGTGCAGGTTCGCCACGCGGTCTTCGGCACCGTACAGGCGGTATACGCTGCGAATGTAAGGGAACTCGACCTGCGGCACGTTCTTCGTCCAATCCCCCCCGTCGGAGATAATCAGTTGCGGTCGCGGCGCCGCCAGCGCGGCGATCTCGGCGTTGTTCGTCTCGTGCATGCGGCTCTTGTGAACGGGCATGCCGCTTTCGCCATCGCAGCCCCCAAAGAAATGGGCCGAGACCATTACGACCGGGATCGAAACCGCGATGCGGTCATCTACGGCCGTCAGCAACAACGTCTGCGTCCCCCCGCCGGAAGCCCCCGTGACGGCGATGCGCTTTGGGTCCACCTCTTTGAGCGAGGCCAGGAAATCGATCGCGCGGATGCAATTCCAAAGTTGCAGCTTGAGAACCTTGGGTCTCCTGTGTTTCCACCCGGCGTTGGCCCAGTCGCCGTAGCCCACCATGTCGATCGCGAGCACGACGGCACCCATGCGGGCGAACGTGGCGCAGCGCTTCTGCATGTCCGGCCGAAACCGCCCGTAGTCATCGGGGTCGTTCCAGTGCCCGTGCGTGCATAGCACCGCGGC
>CAYNQP010000778.1:0-1394 GCA_964399325.1 uncultured Pirellulales bacterium | reverse complement strand
CCGCGGCAAACGGCCCGTTCTCGACACTCGGACGATACAGGTTGCCCGTGACAAAAACACCCGGCAGGCTCTCAAAGGCGACGTTCTCGACGGTATAGCCCTCATACTGGCGCCGGGTGTGAACGATCGGTTTCAAAGGGCACTTCTTGAGCGAGGGCAGCAGCTCCGCGCCGCGCAGAATACCCTCCCGAATCACATGGGCCCTTGCCTGCCACGAGGCACGGTCTGAATAGGTCTGCGCAAAACGCGCGAGTTGCTCCCTGGCCTGGTCCTCCGTCTGATAGTTGCCCTGGCAAAGCTGAGGTTCGTCTGTTTCCCGGGTCTCGGTCGCGAGAAGACGATGATGTGACACTAACACCGTCACGAGCAAACACGACAGAGCGTATCGAACGGTCTCTTGCATTATGTACCTCATTCGCACCTCCAATAAGCGCCGGTCCAATCGATAGCCTTGATATCAGGCTCGACGGAACGTTCCGCCAGGAACTCGGTGACCGCGCGACGGCAAGCCGGCCATGAGTAATAGTCGTCTACGATGACCTACCCCCCTTTGGTCACTTTGTGATACAGATTCTGCAGCGAGTCCATGGTGGAGCCATACATGTCCCCGTCGAGTCGAAGAATGGCCAACTGCTTGATGGGGGCCCGGGGGAGCGTGTCACAGAACCACCCTTTGAGGAATTCCACCTGCTCGTCCAGAAGGCCGAACTTCTCGAAATTCGATTGAACCTGTTCGAGAGACACCTTCAAGTAGTCGACTTGGCTCAGATCGCAACCATCATCTTTGTTGCTTGGAGCCGGAAGCCCCTCAAAGGAATCAGCCACCCACACTTCTAGGTCCGTGACACCATAGGCCTTGAGCAGCGCCCGCATGAAGATCGTTGTGCCCCCCCGCCACGCGCCGGTCTCGATCAAATCTCCCGGCACTTGGCGTCTCAAGACGTCCTCAACACACATCTGGACGTTTTCCAGCCGCCGATGGCCCACCATGGTATAAGCAAGGAATGGCCAGTTCCGGCCCTCCCCTCGCGCCGACGCGTCAAGAGGATCCCTGTTCACCAACAGGATGGATCTCTTCTTAAGCATCTTGACGAGCCGGTTCTTGAGGAGATGACGAACAGACAGCAGCGGGTGTCGCAGTGAACTCAACTCCAACCTCTGAGTCTCCACGATCCCCCAAGCGCCCTCATCGTAGACAGAGGCGGTCAATACTCTCTTTAAGAGATCAACATATGCGTTGATCGAAGCCTGTTCGTCGTTCATAGCGAGGACGCCCCGTCTCGGCAGAGGGCTTGAGGAGCGTTCCTGCCCGGGACTCTATACCCCAGGCAACCACCTACCTCTGAGCCGGCGGTCGCTCGGGACAGAGAATGGAGGCGGGGGGATTCGAACCC
>CAYNQP010000777.1:0-2068 GCA_964399325.1 uncultured Pirellulales bacterium | reverse complement strand
GTGATCACGCCGTCTTTGCCTACCCGCTGGAATGCCTCGGCCATGATCTTGCCGATCTCGCGGTCGTTGTTGGCCGAGACGGAGGCGACATTGACGATGTCGCTGGTCTTGGCGATATCCACCGGCTTGGCGAGGGTCTTGAGCTTTGCCGTCACGGCCTGGGCGGCCTCTTCCATGCCGCGTTTGAGCGCCATCGCATCGGCCCCGGCCGTCAGGTTCTTGTACGCCTCCTTGAACAGGGCCTCGGTCAGCACCGTCGCGGTAGTGGTCCCGTCCCCGGCGATCTTGGATGTCTTGCTGGCTGCTTCCTTTACCAGCTTGGCGCCCAAGTTCTCGTTCTTGTTGCTCAACTCGATTTCTTCGGCGACGGTCACGCCGTCTTTCGTAACGTTCGGTCCGCCCCAACTCTTATCGATGACGGCATTTCGTCCGCGGGGCCCGAGCGTCGCTTTGACCGCCTGCGCCAGTTTCTCAACGCCGGCTAAGAGACCGGCTCTAGCCTCAGCCTCGAATGCCAATTGCTTGACTGCCATAATTGCGTGCCTCCTTAAATTGCATGCGTTACAAACGTTCAAGTCGATAGATTTCGCATAAGTCTAACTTCCGTGCAAAAGATATACCACTTGCCCTCCCAACGCACGTCCAATTTGTATCCGAGTCCGTAAGTCCCTATAACAAGGATGTTTATCTGTCTGTAAAACTGGCTCCAATGCCCTGGCCCGCATGATCCGGCAGGGGGCTCGGTGCCATTTCCGGCAGGACCACCGCCCGCCGGACGCCAACTTGACAGTCGCGAGATTCCCCGCGTGCGTTGTAGGCGTCGAGTGCTCCGGAGGCGGCGCGGTGAATGCCGGCCACGGGCTCGCAGGCCACCGGCTGCCGCGTCGTCATCTACTCCATACGCGTCTGGCGGGACCTCTCGCCGACTTTCTTGTAGTGGGATAGGGCGCTCTCGCGATCCTCAAAGTCTTCCGTGGTGAACAGGAGGCTTATCTGACCGAGCAGGATCTCGTCGCCATCGCTCAGGGGTGTCGCCTGGTGGATCCGGCTGTGGTTGACATAGACGCCGTGCGTGTTGCCCATATCCTCGGCCATAGGCCGGACGTGCTTCGCGACCCCAGCCGTCTGCCGAGCGTTGCGGTCCATGCGGTTCAGCCATGCGCCTCTGGGCACACCTCCGGCGGCCCTCAATTTCGTTCAATTCAGGCAACACCTTAACTCCCAAAACGCCTGTCACGACAGATTTTTTTATTGCACTGGCGGCAATGACTTACAGCAGCGCACGCGATTTTGCGGGGTCCATTTTTCGTTCAAAACACGCAACACCCTCCTTCTAGGGGGGGCAGGCGTTCTGCCCCCGGGTTGAGTGCTGAGGAAAGGTAGGGACGACGCGACACAGACGGGAGGTTGACGTCTTGGACGCGCGAAACTGCCGAAATTGTGTTTACGCCGCTTTCCTGCAAGTGGCGGCCCAGACCGTGCTGGTCTGTGCGAATCGACCCGGCCGGGGTGGCCGCTTGACGTGTATCCGGCCGAACGGGACTTGCGAACGCTTCTACCGGGCGGGCGGACCCCGCGCGCGTCCTGTCCGGGTGCCGGCGCCACCGCCGCCCAACGACGAGGTTCGCTACATCAGCCTGACCAAGGGCCGGTTCGCCATCGTCGACACCGCCGATTACGAAGAGCTCCGCAAGCACCGCTGGCATTGGCATGCCAGCCGAGGTGGTTCCGGCTATGCGCGGCGCGGCGCCGGCGGCGGTGCCGTCTTCATGCACCGCCAGATCATGAAGGCACCGAAGGGCATGGTCGTCGATCACATCGATGGCAACGGCCTGAACAACCGCCGCAGCAACCTGCGTCTCTGCAAGCAAAGGCAGAACCTCTATAACCAGGGCCCCAGGAAGACCCGAAAGTCCCACCGTCGCTTCAAAGGGGTTGGACACAATCGAGGCGAATCGAGCAGGCCATACGCGCAGATCACCTACCGGGGCAAGGTCTACTATCTCGGGCGCTTCGACACCGAGGTCGCCGCCGCCAAGGCCTACGACCGCAAGGCCGTCGAGCTCTT
>CAYNQP010000776.1:0-2069 GCA_964399325.1 uncultured Pirellulales bacterium | reverse complement strand
CAGGCCGGTCCAGTACGAACCTGAGTCATGCACAAGTTCTTGACCATAACTTTCGCCTCTTGCTTCAACCTGTTGCTGAGGTTTATTGGCGGTTCCAACCGGTTGACGGTGACTCGTCCCGATGTGTTTGAGACGTATGCCGAGCAAGGCGGCAACATATTTACCTTCTGGCACAGCCGGCCCCTTTTTTTGGCCTACTTCTATGTGAAAAATGCGCGCAAACGCAAGATCTCCGTGCTCGTTAGCCTCAGCCGGGATGGGGATTACGGTGTCGCGCTGGTGCGTAAGCTCAAACAGGATTATGTCAGGGGCTCGACGAGCAGGGGAGGGCAGAAGGCTGTGCGCGGACTTGCAGCCAAGATTGCCGAAGGCAACAACGTCGCCATAACTCCGGATGGACCGAGAGGTCCGGCGCTGAGGGTCAGCGAAGGTGTTATCAAGCTGGCCCAGATCACGGGGGCGAGAATCATCCCGGTCAGCTACGACGCGACCCGCAAGAGAGTGCTCAGAAGCTGGGACAGATTTGTCGTTGTCATGCCATTTGGCCGAGTTCATGTAGCCTTTGGCGAGCCGATCGAGGTGCCGAGAAAGATCACGCCGGACGAACGAGGCAGATATCGCGAGCAGCTCGAACAGACCCTCCGTCGCCTGGATGATATCTGTGTAGAGCAACTGACGCATCGCACGGCCGAGTCTTTGCGGGCTGGCGCGGAGGGCGTCCCGCATGAGTCTCGTCCCGCAGTCCCATCGCAACGGGCTAGTGTCCGGTAGTCTACCTGGAAACAGGTGTATTGACAGGCGCTGGCGCATAGGCGAATTTCTGTTGGACGTGACCCATTGGGCGGCGCAGCGTACGGGGTTGATTCGATGTCTGGGGCAGCGTGTTGCGCATTTTGCCGACACCGGGATGGGTTGGGATCACGTGTTGTTCAACTCACGCGGATCACGGCCCTCTTCGATAGTGCATATCTTGGCGACACGTCTCTGATGCCGCCCTCCGCTGAACTCGGTGGTCAGCCACGCCTCGACGATCTTGCGCAGCAACACCTCTCCAATCTGGTCACCTGACAAACAGAGGACATTCGTATCGTTGTGATCACGAGAGATCCGTGCGGTAAGCTCATCGTGGCACAATGCGGCTCGGATTCCCTTGACCTTGTTGGCCGCGATGCTCATGCCCAGTCCCGTCGCGCAGATGAGGATCGCGCGATCCACTTGCTGTTCCGAGACCGCCGTGGCCACCACGTAGGCCAGATCGGGATAGTCAACAGGATGGGTCCCGTCTGTCCCGAAGTCAATGCACTCATGTCCCATCTGCGCCACGATAGCCTTGATCTGTTGCTTGGCATCGTATCCGCGATGATCGCTCCCAACGGCTATTTTCATACGATGAACTCACCAACTCGCGCCTTGACGGCGGCTTCGATAATGTCGGCACACCTGTTGAAAAACTCCTGGGACTGTCCTATGGGGTCCGGAATCTCACTGTCCTTCGCCAACAGCGAACAGTTGCCCTTTGGGTTCGAAGACAGAATACGTACCTGCTCGCAATGTGACTCTGTCATACAGAAGATGAAATCGCTGCCCTCGACGAGCGAGCGGGTCAGATGCTGACTGACGTGGCTGCCCATGTCCACTCCCTTGTGATAGCAGGCCACAAAGGCCCCACTGCTTGCGGGTGCACCCGCCACATCCATCGTGCCCGCCGAAATGACCTTATAGCCCTTTTCCTCGAGTTCGTCAATGTCGCAGCCGACTTTTCTTGCCAGGTACATGCGGAAGAGCCCTTCGGCCATTGCGCTGCGGCACGTATTGCCCGTGCAGACGAACAGAAACGTGATTTGGGACATCGCCTCCAGATCGGCGCGCGAATACACACCTTCCCGCAACACACTTATCCCACCACTGCCAACCGTCGCGACCGTGCTGCTCTTTCTATATTTGCAGGGGCCTCCATCCAGGATCAGGTCGATTTGCTCGGCAAGTTGAGCCGCTGCTTGCCGGGCGTCGGTAGCGGGCTCCTCACCGGTCAGGTTCGCGCTGGAGGCCACCACGGGACACTTGGCCGA
>CAYNQP010000775.1:0-2073 GCA_964399325.1 uncultured Pirellulales bacterium | reverse complement strand
CTGGGGTGGATCGGCGGCAGCGGCTTGCCTCGGACCCGCGATGAGCAGCAGCGATGCCAGCGCCGGAAGAAATCGTAGTGTGCCTGTCATAATCGATCTCCGTTATCAACAGATGAGTGAGTCCAAACGTTCGATATAGCGGCAACGCATGCAGACGTGCGGCCGCACCTACAAGAGCAGATCGCCCATATCTGCCCGGCTTAGGGGCGCATCGAAACCGTCGCGTGAGGCCGGTAAGGCTGGAATGGCCTCGATGCCGCGACTGAGGACCGCCTGTCGCGTGCGGACGTAGCGTCGGAACGCTTCGACCTCCTGGCGGTCGATCGGCTCGACCGGTGCGAACGCCGGCAATGGTGCCGGTGGCTCGTAGGCGACCGTCTCCGCGCGCCGTTCCGGGCCGGTGGCAGGCCCCGGCCGGGTGACAAGTGAAATCAACAACGCGCCAACCAGACACACGCACACGCCTTGCCAGAGGTGGCTGCGTCGGTGCATCGAGGCCTGTCCGGCGCCGAACATCACCTGGTCGCGGCCCAGAGCGGCGCCGGCCGGCTTGAGGCCGCCCAGTGCCGCCTCCAATTCCTTTTCCATCGGTGTCAGTCTGTCGTTGTTTTGCATGATCGTTCCATCCTCTTTCTTATGACGGCCAACGCCGCCTTGTACCGGCTGTGGACGGTCGTCAGGGATGCCCCGACAATCTCCGCGATTTCCTTGAGCGACATCTGTCCCCAGATTCGCAGGACGACCACTTCGCGTTGCGGCTGCTCAAGGCTCATCAGGATTTCCTGGGCGGTGCGGGCGTCGATCAGATCGTCGCCATGGCTCTCGAACCATCCCGGTTGCTGTGCCGACAGCCGTCTGCCGTGTCGGGCATGGCGCGCCCTGCGACGAAGACGCGTGATGGCTTCGTTGCGAACCGTCCGAAACAGCCACGCCTGCACATCCGTCGGCGGGGGCATTCGGCTTATCAGTCGCGTGAAGGCCACCTGAACGGCGTCCTGGGCCGCATCTTCGCCCAGCCATGTCCGGGCGTACAGTATCAGCCTGTCACTGTACGCGTCGTACCACACGGATAATTGTCCTGAATCGATCGATCTCATCGGAAGCTCTATGATATCCACGAGTAAGACGCGCAGGGGCACTGGTTTTACGAGACTTGATGCAAAGAATTGCTACGAGGCGTCGTCAAGGCGACAGGCCGCCTCCGCTGGTAGGTCAAAGGGCCTAGCGGGGCCAGTTGGCCTCGATCCATTGTTGTGCGGCGATAGCATCCTTGTCAAAACGGTGCTTCGTGGCGAGCCCGAGCCTTTCCCGGGCGAGATCCGCCATCGTCCGGGGCGTTTGTCCATTTTCTTCGATCCATACCTTGAGGCTCTTGACCATAAGCGGCAGCAGCGGGTAACCCTCGAAGGGAGTGCCCGGACGCGTCAGTATGTCGTAGTTCTTCTGCTCGCGATGCCTGATCGGAGTCTGATCGGACAGGACTTCCGCGACCGCGATCAAGGCCTCGGTGCTGGAATCGGCACTCAGGGACGAGACCGCCGCCTGCCGGTCCGTGCTTTCGGCGTTGGGATCGGCAAGTATACGCAGGAGCATGGGTTCAGCCTCTCGGCCCACGACCCTGGGCAGGATGGCCAGAGCCAGGTATCGAAGCACGTGATTCTCGCTGCGGGCACAATCCAGTATCCAGGCTCTTTCATCGGGCCATCCGCCCTCGGCCAGCCTTGACCGTAGCGCTTGCTCATAGGTGGTTTCCTCGGTCGCACCGGTCACGTGCCGCAGCACTCCCAGCCACATCCGATCCTGGGTACGTCGCACCTGACGGCGGCACAGCAGCAGGCAGTAGTCGGTTAGTTCGTCTCTTGTTCCGGTGAATTCGGACGGCGCCAGGGAGTAACTGACTTGGATACCTACGCGAGCAGGACTGTTGATGTGTACGCCGATTGCGAGCGTCAGGGACAGGAAGCTGAGCCTGTATTGCGCCGGCTCAACGGGCTCGACGAAGATCATAGGGTCGGGCACGTCGGTGAAAACATGGATGACGTTCACAGTCCGGCCCAGCAGGAAGCTCGTGTG
>CAYNQP010000774.1:0-2083 GCA_964399325.1 uncultured Pirellulales bacterium | reverse complement strand
CGGAGCGCATGGTCAGTTGGCTCAATTCGCCGGCCGTGATGGGCGTCCTGATCATGCTCGCGTTGCTCGGGGTCTATATCGAGCTCAGCGCGCCGGGCCTTGGACTGCCCGGGCTGGTCGCGGTGATTTGCTTTGCCCTCATCATCGGCAGCAAATACCTCACAGGGTTGGCCAACTGGATAGAAATTATCCTCCTGTTCGCTGGGATCGCGCTGCTGCTGATCGAGTTTCTTGTGCTTCCCGGTTTCGGTATCGCAGGGATCTTGGGGATCATATTCGTGTTTGCCGGCCTATTCGGCATGCTGATCGGAAACGCACCGGATCAATTGCCGTGGCCTGAGACCCCGCAGGATTGGAGCACACTGACCGACGGTCTCCTGGGGATGGCGTTTGGGTTCGTCGGCTTTCTCGTCCTGGCGGCGCTTTCGGCTCGATTCCTCCCCAGATTCCGCTTCATGAGCGGCCTGATACTGGTGCCGCCGGCGGCCCAGGGCAGTTCCGCGCTGAGCATAACAGCCCCGCCGGAAAGCATTCAGACGGGCGTTCGTATCGGCGACATCGGGCGAGTGACATCCAGGCTGCGGCCGGCCGGCCGGGCACGTTTCGGCGATGCGATCGTGGACGTGGTCGCCACCGCGGAGTTTCTCGACGTCGGGACGAGCGTCGAGATAATCGAGATTCATGGCAACCGTGCGGTTGTCAGAAGTGCGGGTGTCGCGTAGGATGGACCGTGAGGCCTGCGCGGTTGTGGCTTGGCCTCGTAAGTTTTCTTCCGAGAGGGTAGACGCGTGATCTGGTGGCTGCTATTTGCCGTCTTTCTGTACGTTGCCTGTGCGGCGCTGATCGTCGCGGAGGTCTTCATCCCCAGCGGGGGGCTGTTGGGCGTCTGTGCCTTGGCGTGCGTGGTGGGAGGCGTAGCTATCTTCTTCCACTACAGTGCGGCTGCCGGGTGGCTCGGCGCGGTGGTGGCTGCCGTCATGGTTCCGCTGCTCCTCGTCGGCGCCTACCGGATACTACCGAAAACTCGGTTTGGCCGCCGCGTGATTCTGGCTCCTCCCGTGCGGGAGCGAGGCGACGCCATATCGGATACCGCGGAACTCGTCAGACTACTCGGCCAGGCCGGCGAGGTTCTGACGCCGCTGCGGCCGGTCGGCATGTGCGCTTTCGCCGGACGAAGGGTTGAATGTGTTGCCGAGAGCGGTTACATACAGAAGGGCAAAGTGGTCAAAGTAATTCGCGTAGAAGGGACACAACTAACCGTTCGGCTGACGGACGAGACTTAGTGAAAGGATGGCAGGATGTCTGAAATGATGCGAATACTGCTACAGCAAAAAATGAGCCCTCTTGCCGTGGGAATCCTGATTGTTGTTGGCATCATAGCCGTTGTCTTCGTTCTGATCGTGGCGAAGTTCGCGCGGCTCTGGCTGCAAGCGTACTTCTCCCGGGCGGACATCAAATTGAGCGAGTTGATCGGCATGTGGCTGCGAAAAGTGGACGCCCGGGTCATCGTGCTCAGCAAGATCACGGCCATCCAGGCCGGTCTGGAGCTGACCACCAAGGACCTCGAAAGCCACTATCTGGCAGGGGGGCGGGTCCCCAACGTCGTGCGAGCCCTGATTGCCGCCAACCGTGCGAACATCGATCTGACCCTCCGGACAGCCACCGCCATTGACCTGGCCGGTCGCGACATTCTGGAAGCCGTGCAGACCAGCGTCAATCCCAAGGTCATCGACTGCCCCGATCCGACGAAGGGCAGAGAAACGGTCGATGCCGTCGCTCAGGATGGCATTCAACTTAAGGCCAAAGCACGGGTGACCGTCCGTGCCAACATCGAGAGACTGGTCGGCGGAGCGATGGAGGAGACGATCATCGCCCGCGTGGGCGAGGGTATCGTTACGACGATCGGCAGCGCCATTGCCTACAAGAGTGTGCTGGAGAACCCGGATAAGATATCCAAGGCCGTGTTGGGCAAGGGACTCGACGCCGGCACCGCGTTCGAAATCCTGTCGATCGATATCGCCGATGTGGACGTGGGCGAGAACATTGGCGCCCAGCTTCAGGCGGCCCAGGCAGAAGCCGACAT
>CAYNQP010000773.1:0-2088 GCA_964399325.1 uncultured Pirellulales bacterium | reverse complement strand
ATACCTCAAGGCTTGTCGCTCTGTCCTTCGCAAGCAATGGCGTACCCGTATAGCCAATGAAGATGGCGTTCGGCATTATTGCCTTCATCACGCGATGCAGCTTGCCACTCTGTGTGCGATGACACTCATCGACAAACACAAACAGCTCGCCGACTGTCCGGCTGGGCTGAGCCTCTAATTCCTTGACATAGGCATCAAAGTCGTCCACGCCTCTGCGGCCGAACTTGTGTACCAGAGAACACAGCAACCGCGGCGTTGCCTGCCCGAGTTGCGTCATCAAATCACGAGCGCTGCTGGTACGGTAGATGCTCTCTCCAACGCCCTCAAATACGCCTTTGATCTGCTTGTCGAGTTCGTCGCGATCCGTGACGATGGCCACACGCGCGCGTGGGTTGTTCTCCAATATCCACTTGGCGAGCAGCACCATGACGATGCTCTTGCCGCTTCCCTGCGTGTGCCAGATGATGCCGCCCTTCTTTTCACGGGCGTGCGATTGCGCAACCTTGACACCGAAGTACTGGTGCGCGCGTGGCAGCTTCTTGATGCCGCCGTCGAACAGCACGAAGTCGTGCATCAGCTCGATCAGTCGATGCTTGTTGCACATCTTGAGCAAGTACTTATCCAGCTTCAGGCGGCTATCGTCGGCCTCGTCTTCCTTCCACTTCAGGTAGTACTTCTCTTCCGTCTTGATCGTCCCGTACTTCAACCCCTCCGAATCGTTGCCTGCGAACAGGAACTGCACAGTGCTGAAGAACCACTCATTGAACTCCAGTTGCTGATTGGAAAGGTTCTGGCGGATGCCGTCGCCGATGCTGACGCGGCTGTTCTTGAGCTCGATCACGCCGACGGCGATGCCATTCACATACAGCACCAAGTCGGGCCGTCGGTCGTGGCCGCCCTTGAGCGTCACTTCCTCCGCGATGGCAAAATCGTTGGCTTCTGGATGCTGCCAGTCGATGATGTGGACGGTCTCAGTGTCCACACCCGCTTCGACCTTCACCTGAACGCCGTAGCGCAGGAGGCTGTAGACGGCTTGGTTGTTGCCATACAGCCCACGACCGTGATTGTCCGCCTCGGTGTGGAGAGCATAGAGGGCTCGACTGATCTGCGCCGGGGCGCAGCCCCGCCTTGTCAGCCAGTCCGTGAGGAGGCTTTCCTCGATGTTGCTGTTGCCGAATCGATCGGTCCAATCGCCGAGATACCGGTAGCCCAGTTCATAACGGAACAGCCTAATGACACGGTTCTGAGTGGCGCGCTCGGGCTGGCCGATGAAGGTCATGAGTCGTTTCTCCCTTTACGTAGCAGGTTCAGTCGGGCCGCGCCTGCAGCGGTGAGCTGGTATTGTTGTAGTCGGCTATTGGGTTTGTCGGGGATGGTCATCTCGACATTCCGTTCCGCCAACAGCAGCCGGACGATCTTGTTGAGCTGACCTGAAATCTCTTTGTGCCCCAGTCGATTGGAGAGCTCGGACTTCGAAAGGGGGCCGTCCACCAAAAGAGACAGGACCCGCGCTTCAAGTGACTGTGGCTGCAACTCTGGCCATGACTCTGGCTGGCCAGCCAGAGTCTGTCCATTCTTCCGCTGGATAGTGATTACAAACCCGTCGGCTATGGCAAAGGTTGGCTCCGGCAGCCCCGCCTCGCGGCATCGGCGGATCATGTCTCCGATCCCAGTTCCCATGCGTTCAATGTACTTGACCAGGTACATCGGTTCGGCCAGCAACGGATTGGCCGGCACCGAGCCGTGAGGCAGACGCAGCTTGGCTAACGTGAGCGACGGCGGCAGCGCACCCGGATTCCACACTTCCAGCCGGTCGGCGAACAGCATGACTTGCACGCTGCCGTTGCTTGTGTAATCACGATGCGCGACGGCATTGACGATCGCCTCGCGCACGACTTCCGGGGGAATTTCGTACGTCACCGGCGCTTGCGTGCTGGTGGCACGCGTCCCCACAGACAGATTGATTTTGGAGAGAACGAAGTCGACGGCTTGATCCACCACATCGAAGGAGGTTCCCTTGTACACCTGATACGAGGGAATCGGCTTGGCTACTTCCACGCCATGGTAATGGGCACACTTCACTTCAGA
>CAYNQP010000772.1:0-2103 GCA_964399325.1 uncultured Pirellulales bacterium | reverse complement strand
GCAATGGGTTACGTCATGGTATCAGTCCAATCTGGAGAGTTAGTTTCTTAGGAGGTGAAGCCGAAGGATCTGGCCCTCGCGCAAGACGTCCCTCTCGGCCGCGGGCCAGATCCTTCACTGCGCTACGCTGCGTTCAGGATGACAAGACGCGCGAGAAGTTTCCCGAATCCGTATCAGAAGGTCGCACCGACGCCGATGATGTATTTTATGTCGGTGTCACTTTGGCCGACGGCTGGCGTCTGGTCGAAGTTGAAGATCGTTTTGAAGTTGGCGAACATTGTCCCGATGAGACTGGCTCGCACCTCTGCCCTCGCGGTCAGATAGTAGTCGGAAAAGTCGTCCAGGGCCGGAAAGTAGGTCAAGTCGTGGAGGAACTTGACGTTCTTGTGCAATTGCGTGTCGAAGTTGTACCCGAGTTGAAGCGACAGCTCGCTGGTGCTGTTGAGTTGATTGGAGAACTTCTCGTAGAGCGAGGCCAGGCCGGCGGTCGTGGCGAAGTTGGTTTTCTCGGATTCGATCCACTGGTAGCCGCCGCCGCCGCCGAGCACGACTCTTCGATCCAGTAGTGCGATGCTGTCCTTCTCGTATCGACCGTTGACGAAGGCGAAGAACTTCTTCGAGATGAAGTAGTCGTATTGTGCCTTGACCCGCCACCAGTCTTCGGTCGTTGTCTTCACACCGCCAATCTTTTGCTTTCCCTTGGCATAGTCGGCGCCCACCGTGGCCCGGTCCTTCTCGCCACGCCGCGCAAGACTGACACCGGCATTCATGGCCTCTGTGCTGGTGTTGCCTGTCGTGGCGGTGAAGCCGGCGGATATACTGCCCGTCCACTTGGGTTCCGATTTTGCCGGTGGGTTGATGGAAACCACGTCGGCCAGTTGGAACATCTGGGCGCGCAGCGTCTCGCCGGTCTCGATGCCGAACTGGCCCGGCTGCCCGGCGGTGATCCTCTGATGAAGAACGACACCGTCCTTCAGGTGAATCTCCACGGGCGCATTGCTGCTGAAGGTCTGGATGTCCGCCATGTTCACGGTTGCGTCGCCGGCCACATCCGACTTGAGGACCAGCTTGCCGTCAGTCAATCGGACAATCGTGCCGGAGAGGCGGTCCCCGTTTTTCAGGAAGACCTCGTCGGCCCCAGCCGAGCCGGCAAACAGGATCGAACAGATGAGAGTTGCATACAGAAGATGTCGCATTGTGGAGCCTCCTTTCAAAGAGCTTCGCTGCTGAGACTCGGGCACCCGCCATTGCGGGTCCATGTCCTATGCCGAACGTGACTTCTTCGCCACGGCAGAGCCACCGTCCTTGACGTGTACATCGTGCTGCGGGAATGGTATTGTAACGCCGTTTTCATCGAGAGCAATCTTGATCCCGGCCGTCAGATCGAAGTAGGTGCCCCAGTAGTCAGCCACCTTGACCCAGGGCCGGACGACGAAGTTGACGCTGCTGTCGGCCAGTGCCGAAACGGCCACCACCGGCGCCGGGTCGGGCAGAATCCGCTCGTCGGCCGCCAGGACGCTTTCGATGACCTGCTTGGCCTTCTTGAGGTCATCGCTGTAGGAGACGCCGATCACCATGTCCACACGCCGCGTTCCGTTGACCGTGTAGTTGCTGATCGTGCTGCCCATGATCTGACCGTTCGGCACGATAATTCGCACGTTGTCGGGCGAGCTCAAGATGGTGGTGAAGATGCCGATCTCCTTGGCCGTGCCTTTGACGCCGCCTGCTTCGACGAAGTCGCCGACCCGGATCGGCTTGAAGATGAGCATCAGAACGCCGGCGGCGAAATTGGCCAGCGAGCCCTGCAAAGCCAAGCCGACAGCCAAGCCGGCCGCACCGACCAAGGCGATGAACGAGGCGGTCTGGACCCCGATATTTGCCAAGGCCGCGATGATGACGAAGGCCAGCATGGCCACATAGCACAGGTTCTTGACGAACCGCACGAGCGTTTCGTCGAGCTTGGCCCGGGTCATCGCGGCGGCGGCAAGCTTCGCCAACTGCTTGGCTACCCAACGCCCGACGAGGAAGATAATCACAGCACCGACGATCTTCAGACCGTACTCCGCCAAGTAGCCGTAGATACGTGTCCAGACATCCTGCACC
>CAYNQP010000771.1:0-2107 GCA_964399325.1 uncultured Pirellulales bacterium | reverse complement strand
AATCCCGCACATCGACCTTCAGGGCCATCGTGTCGAGCCCCAGGAACCCAATGGGATCAAGCTCGAATCCTTCATTTTCGACGCGATTCCTCGGGCCGACCATTCCGTCATCCTGGAAATCGTGCGAAGCGAGCAGTTCGGCCCGACCAAGAACGCTACGGGCGTGGACAGCGCCGAGTCTACACGGGCAATGATGGTCGAGCGTGCCGCACGGTGGTTGGAGCGCGCCGATGTGGAGGTGCCGCGGCGACCGGACGGCTCGGTCGATTGTCTGATTGAGATCGCCCCAAGCTTCGCCCTGGAGCCTGCCGATGTAAAGGCCAGACGCGACCAGGTTCCCCCCATCAGACCCGGAGATAGGGTGTACCTGGCCTGAGCCGATCCGGCAATGCCCCCCCGCCGGGCCGCGTCACGCCGGCCCTCACTTGGCAGAGAACTCGTACACAGTCAGGCTGGTGTATTTCTGGTCAGGCCCCAGAACGACCGAAGGAAACTTCGGCCTGTTCGGCGAGTCAGGGAAATGCTGGGTTTCCAGGCAAAAGCCGGCGTGCTTGCCATAGCAATTGCCTTCCTTGCCGATAAGTGAGCCGTCGAGGAAATTCCCCGTGTAGAACTGGACCCCGGGCTCGGTGGTGTGAATCTCCATTATCCGGCCGGTACGAGGCTCCCGCGCTTGCGCACAGAGCTTGAGGGTGCCCGCCTTCCCATGAAGAACGTAGTTGTGGTCGTAGCCATTGGCCAACTGGTGCAAACGGGCACCGATCATCCTCGGTCGGGTGAAGTCCAACGGCATATCGTGCACGCTGGCAATCGCCCCCGTCGGAATAAGTCCGGCGTCAACGACGGTGAAATGGTCCGCCTCTATGGTCAGTTCGTGGCCGAGGATCTCGCCGCTACCGTGTCCTGCCAGGTTCCAGTAGCTGTGATTAGTTAGGTTGACCACGGTCTTCTTGTCGGTCCAGCCCTCGTAGCTGATGCGCAGTTCGTCGGCATTCGTCAGCGTGTAGGTCACCGTGCACGTAAGGTTCCCGGGATAACCCTCCTCGCCATCCTTGCTGAGATAGGTCATCTTAACCCACACGGCGTCCTCGCCGGCCATCGTCTCCAGCGTGTTCCACACGACCTTGTCGAACCCCCTGATGCCGCCGTGCAAGTGGTTGGGCCCATTGTTGACCGCCAGCTTGTATTCCGTGCCATCCAGAACGAACCTGCCCCTGCCGATGCGATTGGCATAGCGACCCGCAGTCACTCCGATGTAGGCGGACTGCGTCACATAGCCATCGAGGCTGTCGAATCCCAACACAACATCGTCCAGACTGCCGTTTCGGTCCGGCACGTGCAGGGAAACCAAGGTCGCCCCGAAATTGGTGATGCGAGCGCGTAGCCCTCTTGAGTTGGTAAGGGTATACAGGGTAACTTCCTGGCCCTCCGCCGTCTGTCCAAATGGCTCCTCGTGAGCATTCATCGGCACGTCTCCTTCAATGCCCATAGTCGTTTCAGTTTGGCCGCGCCCCCCAGGGCGCCGAGACCCTCGCACCATCTCGGTTCGTATGGCCGTCGTGGCAACGACGGCCCCCGGATTGGCTGCAAGCAGACCGGAGTGTACCGGGTCGCATCCTCACTGTCAAAGGCTTTGCAGGCTCCGCGAACCGTCGGCGCCGTTCCGGGTGGAAACGAGAGCCGCGACCTGTCCTGAGGAAGATGCCAAAAACAGCGGGGCCCGTGTCGCATTGACACGGGCCCCGTAGAAATCCTGCTGTGGCCGTAAATCCTGCTGCCACGACATCGCCGGATCACTCGATCGGATTGCCGAAGGCGATATCGTCGATGTACAGCACACCGGAAGCATTCTGGCTCGGCATGGTCTTGTCGCCGACGCCAATGTACAGCGTCTTGACACTGCTGGCGTTGACGCCCGCCGCGGTGATATCGCTCAGCGGAATCATCCACTGCCCGTACGTGCCCGCTCCGACCGCTGTCATGGACGGATTCGTGAACGTCGCCGTATTGTTGGAGCTGTCTTTGACCGTGATGTAGAACGTATCGAGCCCGTTGCCGGCCGGCTGCTCGACGCCGATCGACGCCGACTGCCACGCACCGCTGACAT
>CAYNQP010000770.1:0-2111 GCA_964399325.1 uncultured Pirellulales bacterium | reverse complement strand
ATTAACTGGCACTTATGTGACAGCTCCAACTGCGCCAACTGCTGTGAAACCGCTGACTGGCTCAGGAGGTGTTTCTCAGCGGTTTTCGAGAAGCTTCGCGAGTCCGCCAGGTCACAGAACACCTTCAGCGTCTCTACATGCATCATCAACCTTTCTAATACTATATATCACCATAACGTGCTTTCCTCATTAGAGATCAATCCTCATAATATTAGTCAATCTAATCAGAAGCAAGACCAATCTTGCTGAGGAAAACGTGCCAGAAAGTTCTAGTAACCCAATGCCAGACTGTATAAGGAGCACGCCAGATGAATCTCCAGCAACCCAATGCCAATGAAGTCACACAGACCCAGAACCGATCCCGCAGCGTTTCCCCTGTATCCGGCATCTGTACCCGCTGTATTGACGGATGCCGGGGCAACTGCGAGATCTTCAAATCCTCCTTTCGCGGCCGGGAAGTTATCTATCCCGGGCCCTTTGGGACCTTGACCGCCGGGGGAGACAAAGAGTACCCCATCGATTATTCGCATCTTAACATCATGGGTTATGCCCTGGGGGCGAAGGGACTGCCCGACGGTGTTGCGGGCAATCCGGACACGACGCTGTTCCCGACGGTCAACACCGAAACGGCCTACGGGGTAGGCAAGAAGGTCAAAATGCGTCTGCCGATTTTCACCGGGGCGCTGGGTTCCACCGAGATCGCGCGTAAGAATTGGGAGCACTTCGCGGTCGGCGCGGCGATCTCAGGCGTCAGCGTTGTCTGTGGCGAGAACGTTTGCGGCATTGATCCTCAGCTTGAGCTGGATGCCAACGGCAAGGTGAAGAAGGCGCCGAACATGGTCCAGCGTGTTGAGCAGTATCGCCGCTAGCACGAAGGATACGGCGACATGCTCGTGCAGATGAACGTTGAGGATACGCGGCTCGGCGTGGCCGAATACGTCATCGACAAACTCGGCGTCGAGTGCGTCGAGCTCAAGTGGGGCCAGGGCGCCAAGTGCATCGGCGGCGAGATTCAGGTCGATTCACTCGAGCGCGCTCTCGAACTCCAGAAGAGAGGCTACCTCGTGACGCCCGATCCGTCGGTCGCGGCGCATCAGGCGGCGTTCAAAGACGGGGCCCTGAAGCACTTTGAGAGGCATTCACGGCTCGGTTTCATCGATCAGGAGAGGTTCATGAAAGAGGTCGAGCGGCTGCGGAAGCTCGGCGCCAAACGCGTCACACTCAAGACCGGCGCGTATCCGATGCGTGAGCTGGCGATGGCCATCAAGTGGGCCTCGGATGCCAAGCTCGATCTGCTGACCGTGGACGGTGCCCCCGGCGGTACGGGCATGAGCCCCTGGCGTATGATGGAAGAGTGGGGTGTCCCGACCTTCTATCTGCAGTCCATGACGTACGACCTGTGCAGCAAGCTGGCGGCCAAGGGCAAATGGGTGTCTGACATTGCCATGGCCGGCGGATTCAGCACGGAAGACCACATTTTCAAGGTCCTTGCGATGGGCGCCCCGTTCACCAAGGCTGTTTGCATGGGCCGCGCCTTGATGATTCCGGGCATGGTCGGCAAGAACATCGGCCTGTGGCTGAAGGATGGTGTTGATGCACTGCCGAAGACCGTCAGCACCTTTGGAACCAAGGTTGAAGAGATCTTCGTCTGCTACGAGGACCTAGTGGCCAAATACGGCAAGAAGACTGTCGACGAGATGCCGCTCGGCGCCATCGCGTTCTTCACCTTTGCCGACAAGCTCAAAGTCGGTCTCCAGCAACTCATGGCCGGCAGCCGAAACTTCAACGTCTCGACAATCAGCCGGGCCGACTTGGTGACGCTGACACCCGAGGCGGCTCAGGTCTCTGGTATCCCCTACGTGATGGATGCCTACAGAGAAGAGGCAGAGCAGATCATCAACGGCTAAGATCCGTTGAAGCAGTCAAGAAAGAGAAGGGGCTCCTCGACAGATGCCGAGGAGCCCCTTTTTTCGCTGTGCCGGGCATGTTCGGCAGCTTGAAAGTGCAAATCCCAAGGACCGGCGGGCAAGCGACCGAATGGCTCGCGGCGAAACACAACGCCGAAATCCCGGTTATCTTCCGACAGCTCAACCTGCCGAGCCACCCTGCGC
>CAYNQP010000769.1:0-2111 GCA_964399325.1 uncultured Pirellulales bacterium | reverse complement strand
AACATCCAGGGCGAGCAGACCTCGGCAAACTGAGCCAGCCTCTTGAAGCCGAGAATGGCCAGTGTGACGACGACCGCGCCCACACAGATGACGATCAGGACAAATCGAATGTCGGTCGGTACCCACCCTACTTGTGGCGGGATGCCCGACGTTGGGAATCGCTCCGTGCCCACTACGGTTCGAACCGCCGAGGCGGATACTGTGATCATGCAGCCGGCCAGGACGCAAAACAGAGCGGCGTTCAGGATATTGTAGATGGTGGTTGTGACCGGTCCGGCTATCCTGCGGAGATACCAGTACAGCGTCAGGCGGGTCT
This sequence comes from uncultured Pirellulales bacterium, assembly GCA_964399325.1. Taxonomy (GTDB): domain Bacteria; phylum Planctomycetota; class Phycisphaerae; order Sedimentisphaerales; family Anaerobacaceae; genus JAFGLV01. Next base: position 1,795 of record CAYNQP010000769.1, on the reverse strand, counting down.
GCACGGCAATCGGCGCACAGACAAACGTCCAGGTCAGCACGGCCATCAAATTGCCGAGCAGCAGGCCCACAAAGATGTCGTAAGCCGATGCGCCCCACGTGACGAACAAAGCGCCGATCACGAATTCGGTCCCTGCCACATGCTCGCCTGCAAAAATGCCCGCAAAATGCTTGCCGGGTTGCAGCTTGTCTTTTGTGACCGGTTCACGCTCGAACTCGTACAGCGAGTCCATTCCTTTTATGGCGCTGCTCTCGATGTCCTCGGCCATCTGCCAACCCTTTCAAAGTGACATGTGAAGCGCTCTATGTGACTGAAGGTAGAAGGCGCACACGTTCGGTCTATCTCAGATTCGTTACTTCTGCTTCATAGCGTCGTATCTCGTCCAGCCAGGCCTTCCCGATCGGCGTGTTCGATTTCGTGCAATAGTAATCCCAAACCGCCCCGAAGGGTAGTGTCTTCAATTCTTCCAGCATGGCCAGTCGCGACGTGAAGTCACCGGCCAGCTCCATCTTCCTGAGACTCTCAGTTGGCTCCAGCAGGGCCAGCAGCAAGGCCTTGGTCATGTTGCGCATGCCGATCACCCAGGCCGCGACGCGGTTGATACTGGCGTCGAAGAAGTCCAGGCCAATGTGGATCCGGTCCAGTTGGCCGCTCCGCACCAGTTCCTGGGCGATCGCGCGGAGTTCATCGTCGAGGATCACCACGTGGTCGCTGTCCCACCGCACCGGCCGGCTGACGTGCAGCAGCAGTCCCGGCACGAACATCAACACCGAGGAGATCTTCTCAGAGATCCTTTCCGTGGGGTGGAAGTGGCCGGCGTCCAGGCACAGCAGCGTCTGGCGGCTCGTCGCGTAGCCCAGGTAGAACTCGTGCGAGCCCACCGTATAGCTTTCGGTGCCAATGCCGAAGAGTTTGGACTCGACGGCGTCGAGTTGGATCGCGGGATCGATCTTCTCGGCGAACATCTTATCGAGCGAGTCAGCCAGGCGCTCTCGCGGCCCGGACCGGTCCACCGGGATGTCCTTGTAGCCGTCAGGAATCCACACGTTGGTCACCGTGGCGCTGCCGAGTTGCTTGCCCATCTCCGCGCTGATCTTGCGGCAGGCGATGCCGTGCTCGATCCAGAAATCACGAATGCCCTTGTCGGCGTGGCTGAGCGTGAAGCCATCGGCGGCCTTGGCGTGCGAGAAGTAGGTCGGGTTGAAATCCATGCCCAGACCGTTGGCCTTGGCCCAGTCGATCCAGCTCTGGAAATGCTGGGGCGTTATCTCGTTACGGTCTACGAATTTGCCGCTGTTGTCGAGATAGCAGGCGTGGAGGTTGAGGCGGTGCCGGCCCGGAATCATCGAGAGGGCCTTCTCGATGTCACCGCGCAACTCGGCGATCGTGCGGGCTTTGCCCGGATAGTTGCCTGTGGCCTGGATGCCCCCGCCGGACAACTCCGCCCCCACGGTTTCGAAACCGCCGACGTCGTCGCCTTGCCAGCAGTGCATGGAAATGGGTATGCCGGCGAGTTGTTTCAACGCCTCTTCCGCATCGACGCCAAGCTCGGCGTACCGCTCGCAAGCCATCTGATATGCTTGTTCGACCTTCTTCGAATCGCTCATGTTCGTCCTCTTTGCTTAAACGGTGAGTTCTTCACTGTCTCAGTCTGGAGCTGCGGGCTGATGCCGCTTACTTAGGGATGTATGTCTCAAGGAGCGTTCTTTCGGCCTCGGCTGTCCACAGTCCGTCTCTCAGCCGCGCCGCCACTTGGGGGAGCTTGGCGCCAAGTTCCTCCAACCGGACGAGCCCG
>CAYNQP010000768.1:0-2124 GCA_964399325.1 uncultured Pirellulales bacterium | reverse complement strand
CGTAAAAATATCTTTGAATGAATACCTTGAAGAGGTTGCTCGATTCTGTGAAAATGGGTATGGTAAGGCGTTTCGCACCCAGTTCGAGGACATACGGGGTACCAGCGAGTTGGCCATGCTGGCTGCGCCGACAGCCAAGGAGTTGGAAGAGTTGCGGCGCGCGGTCGCCATCATGACGCCCGCCGAGAAACAGAGTGCCGAGATGCTCTCTGACGAGCAGACGGCGACGATAGCCGGGGATGCTCGGGTCGATCCGGGCAACTTCGCGATCTTTATCAATGGGTATGCGATAGCATGCAAACGAGTTTTGTGACTCGCTTCAGCAGAGTCGCGAAAATTTATTATACGCTTTTGGCGAAAGGAAAAGCATGGCGGTAAAAATCAGATTGACGAGAATGGGGCGTCGGCATCGGCCGTTCTTCCGCATCAATGCGGTCGAGTCACGAACGCCGCGCGACGGCAGAATCCTTGAGAAGCTGGGGCACTACGACCCCCTCGAGAAAGATGCCGGCAAGCAGATTGTGCTGCAACGCGAGCGCGTCGAGTACTGGCTCGGAAAGGGAGCCGTACCGTCTGATACCGCCTCCGAGATTCTGCTGCGCCAGGGCATAAAGCACAAGTACGCTGAAGATAAGACTGTCCGCCGGGCCAAGGCCAAGGCCATCGCCCGCGCCAAGGGCAGATTGTTTACTTCGACCGAAAGGATCGTTGCCGAGAAGAAGGTCAAAGAGGCCGAAGAGAAGGTCAAGGCCGAAGCCGACGCCAAGGCCAAAGCAGAGGCGGACGCCAAAGCCAAGGTAGAAGCAGAGGCCAAAGCCAAAGCTGACGCAGAAGCTAAGGCCGATGCAGAAGCCAAGGCCAGAGCCGACGCAGACGCCAAAGCTAAGGCCGAGGCAGAAGCCAAAGCCGTGGCCGAGGCGGAAGCCAAAGCCAAGGCAGAGGCTGAGCCAGAAGCCACGGCAGAGGCTGAGCCGGAAGTCAAGGCCGAGGCCGAGCCGGAAGCCAAGGCTGAGCCAGAGGCCGAGGCCGAGCCAGAAAAGAAAGAGGAAGCCGCCGGCAGCGAATAGTTGAACGTGCGTGATGCGAATCGATGTCCTCACACTCTTCCCGGAGATGTTCGAATCTCCCCTGAGGTATTCGATCCTCAAACGGGCGCAGGAGCAGGGCATTGTTGAGATCGCTCTGACGAACATCCGCGACTTCGCGACTGACAGCTATCGCAAAGTCGATGACAAACCGTATGGCGGCGGGCCGGGTATGGTCATGATGCCCGGCCCCGTCTTTTCCTGCTTTGAGGACGTCCGAGGTCGAAGCCCCGACGAAGGTCGCACCGTCTTGCTCAGCCCCCAGGGCCAGCCGTTCAGCCAGGCCAAGGCGGTCGAGCTCAGCAAGGCCCAGCGGCTCATCCTGATTGCCGGACGCTACGAAGGTTTCGACGAGCGTATCCGCGTGGGGCTTGGCGCCGAGCCGGTCTCCATTGGTGATTACGTTCTCAACGGGGGCGAGCTGGCCGCGATGGTTGTCATTGACGCGGTCGTGCGGCTGCTCCCAGGCGCCTTGGGCGATGACGACTCGGCCAAAGACGATTCCTTCAGTGAAGGGCTGCTCGAATACCCCCAGTACACCCGCCCCGAAGTCTTCCGCGACATGAAAGTCCCCGACATTCTCCTGTCCGGCGACCACGGCAAGATCGCCCAATGGCGCCGGCAGCAATCCCTCGAACGCACCCGCCAGCACCGCCCCGACCTGCTTGACAAGGGGGGTGCCGAGACGCAGACCGAATAGGCCGCGATCTTCGCGGCTGCTACGCGGCCCAGTTCAGCCGCGCTTCGTATTTCCAGTAGAACCGGCCCAGCAGGTGGGCCAGGATCAACAGCAGACAGTAGGCGGCGAACTGGAGTACATAAGACAAGTGCCAGTATAGCGGGTTCAGAATCAGAGCGAACGCGGCTATCAGCAGCAGGCCGCCCGTATAGAAGACGGGCACGAGAATGATGTACTGGAAGAATGTGCTGAGGATGGAAGGGATAGTGAGGATGGGGTTCATCCCGCGGAGGGATTCGAACATGACCACGGCCAGCAAGGCCATCGTCGCCGGCTTGCCACGCCGAAGCGATCCGCAGG
>CAYNQP010000767.1:0-2124 GCA_964399325.1 uncultured Pirellulales bacterium | reverse complement strand
GGACAGGCGACGTTCTGGCTATGAGCGCCAGCGGGCTGAGGTATGTCGATACCGCCACGGTCACATCGGCGGTCATACCGGCGCCCGGCGCTCTTCTACTCGGTGTCGTCGGGGTCGGCGCTGTTGGCGTCTGGAGGCGAAGGGTGCCCCGCTCGTGCTAACGCGGGCTGGCTGTGAGACAGACGGTGCTCGGAAGTCTCGTGGGTTGTTTCGCTGCCTCCCCGGCAGCGCGGGCGTATAGGCTGATCGCGCGGTACGCGCAGACACCGTGAGCTTGCGGCAGCTAGAGGCCCGTGACCTTCGGTAGACTCCTGCACGCCGTTGTCCAACCGTTCCGGGTCAAACTCTAACCCCAAACGCGGCATCTTGCCGATAATCCTTTCTATGAGACAGGGAATTTGGCATTTGGAGCAGCATAGATCGCGCGGATCTCGGCTCCGCAAGGAGTCTTGCGACTCCTTCGCCTGTTCCAAGTATCTGGATTCGCGGGTCCGGCGTGGTCGGCTGACGTCCTGTCGGCGCTGGTTTCTCTTGGAGGCTCGGAACATGATCGAGATGCGAGACAGACCGCTGTTCGTCTGTGCGGCATTAGCCTGTGTTTTTGTGATTTCCCAAGTCGCCTATTCACAAGAGGGGGTTCGGGCCATAACACGCCCGAGTGCGGACATCATGCTGTCCTTTGTGCAGCCCGGCCGTATTGCGAAGGTTCACTTCAATGAGGGTGATTCTGTGGAAGCGGGGCAGGTGCTGGTTCAAGAGGAGGATGCGGTGGAGCGAGCGCAATTAGCGCAGCTCAAGGCCGAGAGCGACAACCTGACGCAGATTCGCGCCAGTGAAGCGTCACTCGCTCAGAAGCATGTCGATCTGGAGAAAGTCCAGATCGCCGCCGAACGCAACGCGGCGACACAGCTTGAGGTTCAGCACGCGCAACTGGAGGTGAAGATTGCGGAACTTTCGTCGGAGCTGGCCCGTTTCGAGCACGAGCAAGCCGGGCGCAAGTACGAGGAGCAGAAGATTCGCGTGGACCACATGCAGCTCAAGAGCCCTATCGAGGGACGGATCGAAAGAGTCGAAGTGGAAACCGGGGAGTCCATCAACGCCCTGGCGGATGTCGTCCAAGTGGTGCAGATCGATCCGCTTTGGATCGACGTGCCTGTGCCGTTGACCGAAGCGATGGGGCTAAGGCGCGACATGCCAGCGACGGTGGCATTCTCCGGCCCCAAGAAGGTTTCGACAGACGGTCGCATTACCTTTGTCGGAGCCGTCGCCGATGCGGCCAGCGGCACCCTCAGGGTGCGCGTGGAAGTCCCCAACCAAGCCGGCAGGCTGGCGGGCGAGCACGTGATGGTCACTTTCCCAGCGTCCAAACGAACAGATCGGGAGTCTGATTGATGCGTAGTTGCGACCCCAGTTACCCGGTCAAGAACGACAGCAGGGGATGTTGTACAAACAGGCCATTGCTTGCTCATCGGTTCGTGTTGGGGATGGCCCTAATCAGTGGATGCTCTGTCGGAGCGTTGCTCTTGCTGGCGGGATGTGTTTCAGATAAGGTGGAGGATCGTTCGTGCGTAGCCTCATATCAACGGATACTAGCGGCTCAAGGGCCCCAGCCGAGGCTCGACAGTGAAGGTCGCGATGCGGCTGCCCCGCTGGGACTGCTGGAGCCGACCGCTGCCCCCGAGTCCGTCATTCCTGAGCTGGAGGTGCTTGCCGACCCCAATACGGGTCGGCAGTTCGTTGCCTTGACCATTGAGCAGGCCCTGGTCCGGGCGCTGGCCAACAGCCCGGAGATCAGGGTGGTTAGTTTCGACCCGGCCATTGCCAGGCACGAGATCACGAAGGCGGTGGCGGACTTCGATCCTACCGTCTTCACACAGGTCAGCTATGAAGACGAAGACAATCCCGAGAACAGCATCTTCGAGCCCGGTCAATCGGAAACGCGTCTGTTCGAATCAGGGGTGAAGCAGAGGGTCGTTACCGGGGCGGAGTGGTCGGCCAGCTATGCGCTGACACGCCGGTGGGACGATCTGTTCGGAAGGACGCTTCCCACCCGTTACGAGCCCGTGTGCATGTTTCAGTTGAGGCAGCCACTGTTGCGCGACGCCTGGGACACGGTCAATCTGG
>CAYNQP010000766.1:0-2134 GCA_964399325.1 uncultured Pirellulales bacterium | reverse complement strand
CGGAGCGGCAATGCATTTCCAGATAGTCCCATATCAATGACAGGATGGGGACCGCGCCGTGATAAGCAGAATACTCCCTTCGAGAAGCTCGTGGTTCATCGGTGTTCTCAGGCCTTCTGTGTGGGCAAATAGCAATATAGTTACAAAAATAAGCTTTACGAGATTGCCTATTCTTCCGAGTTTAAGGCATAATGGTGGCAGTGTTCTGTTCTGAAATGGCGGTCAACGCACTCGTTGGCCCTTCGATTGGAAATAATGGCACTTGACCCACGGACAATGCAGGATTGGGAGATCGCGGAAACGGCTGAAGAAGGCATGAAGCCGATCAGCCAGCTTGGTGCTGAGATGGGGCTCCGCGGCGACGAGTTGATACCCTACGGGGCCAAGCTCGCCAAGGTGGACTATCAGAGGGTGCTGGAACGGCTCGCCGGTGGCCCGTCCGGCAAGTATATCGATGTGACCGCTATCACGCCGACGCCTTTGGGCGAGGGCAAGACGACTACTACGCTTGGTCTTATTGAGGGGCTCGGCCAACTCGGCCAGCGCGTATGTGGTGCGATCCGACAGCCCAGCAGTGGGCCAACATTCAATATCAAGGGGTCGGCTGCCGGCGGCGGCCTGGCCCAGTGCATCCCGTTGACCCCCATCTCGATTCGCTTCACGGGCGATATCGACTGCGTGACCAACGCCCATAATTTGGCCATGGTTGCCTTGACCGCTCGGATGCAGCACGAGGGCAACTACGACGACGCCCGACTGGCACAGCGCCATCTGAAGCGACTTGACATCGATCCGGGGCGCGTCCAGATCGGCTGGGCGATGGACTTCTGTGCCCAGGCCCTTCGGAATATCCGCATCGGTCGCGGCGGCAAGATGGACGGCTTCGAGATGGACTCGGGCTTTCAGATGACCGTCGCCAGCGAGGTGATGGCTATCCTCTCGGTGGCCCGAGACCTGCGCGACCTGCGGGAACGTATCGCCCGGATGGTCGTGGCTTATGACAAGCAGGGCGGTGAAGTCACGACCGGAGATCTTGAGGTCGATGGCGCCATGACGGCCTGGCTCGTCGATGCGATCAACCCCAATCTGGTGCAAACCCTGGAGGGCCAGCCCGTCTTCATCCACGCCGGACCTTTCGCCAACATCGCTATTGGGCAGAGTTCGATCATTGCCGACCGGCTCGGGACAAAGCTGGCCGACTACCATATCACCGAGAGCGGCTTCGGCGCCGACATCGGCTTCGAGAAGTTCTGGAATCTCAAGTGTCGTATGTCGGGTCTGGTTCCCGATGCCGTTGTCATTGTGGCCACCATTCGGGCCTTGAAGATGCATGGCGGCGGCCCGCACGTTGCGGCCGGTGTGCCTCTCGGCCAAGAATATGTCACCGAGAACCTTGGGCTGGTGGAGGTTGGGTGCGAGAACCTGCGAGCCCATATCGATATCGTCACCAAGAGCGGTGCAAGGCCGATCGTGTGCGTCAACAGTTTCCACACGGATACCAAGGCAGAGGTCGACCTCGTCAAGAGGATTGCGGAGGCGGCCGGTGCGCGAGCCGTTGTCTCCGAGCATTGGCTCAAAGGGGGACAAGGCGCCATCGAATTAGCCGAGGCGGTGATCGAGACCTGCAATGAGGAGAATCGCTTCAAGTTCCTCTATGACCTGAGCATGCCCTTGAGGTCGCGAATCGAGCTGATCGCCAAGGAAGTCTACGGGGCCAAGGGCGTCACGTACACAGACGATGCCCTTGAGAAGGCCAAGAGACTTGAGGCCGAATCCCTGGGCACCCATCTGGGCACCTGCATGGCCAAGACGCAGTTGAGTCTGTCCCACGACCCCGAATTGAAGGGCCGCCCGACCGACTGGACGCTGCCGATCAGCGACATTCTCGTGTACAAGGGGGCCGGCTTCGTTGTCCCCGTAGCTGGCGCGGTCAAGCTCATGCCCGGGACCGGCTCGAACCCCGCCTTCCGCCGCATCGACATCGATCCGGACACCGGCAAGGTCAAAGGCCTGTTTTGATTGACGATTTGCCATTTACGATAAACGATATGGTCACGTCACGCGTAGTAACGCTCAAACGCAGCAAGTCACTTGCCGGGAGACGGGATGACAGCACAAAACATGGATGGCAAGC
>CAYNQP010000765.1:0-2134 GCA_964399325.1 uncultured Pirellulales bacterium | reverse complement strand
ATAGAGAAAACACGGTCGTCCATCTTCCGCCATCACCTGCAGCGCCTCTCGGGCCAGTTCGTAGATAGCGTGGACATCCGTCGAGTTGCTGGCAAAGACGTTACATTCGAACTGCGAGGCGATAGCCCTGATATCCTTGTACCCGTGGCGGTCCCCCGCCGGTGTGTGTACGGCGTATCCGTTGTCCTCACACACGAAGAGAATCGGCAGCTTCTGCAGGCAAGCCATGTTGAGGCTCTCCCAGAACGCCCCTTCGTCAACAGCGCCGTCGCCGAAGCATACCGCCACGACCCGTCCGTTCCCGGCGATCTTGTTGGCGAATGCGGCCCCGATGGCGACGGGAATGTGGCTGGCGACAATGGCGGAGGTGCAGATCAGGCCAGACTCGGGAGCGAACAAGTGCATCGACCCGGCCTTGCCGCCGGAGGGGCCGGACGCCTTGCCGTACATCTCCGCGAAGAATCGGTCGCTTTCCTGGGTTTTGGCCAGGTAGAGGCCGTGGCTCCTGTACGTGCCCAGTACCTGGTCCTGCGGCTTCAGCGCGTGGCAGATGCCGGCGGCGATAGCCTCTTGTCCCATGGACATGTGCATAGGAGTCTTCATCTCGTCTTCGGCATAGTGTTTCTGAATCAGTAACTCGACCGCCCGAATCAGATACATGGTCCGGTAGAGATCCAGGTGCAAGGACGTCACGTCGCGTGTTGCCTGTCGCTGTGACTTCGACTGCTCCCTCGCTGTCCGAGGGCGCGCCTCCAGCGGCGAGACATCGATGCATTCCAGACCAGCAAGTTGTGAGTTTTCTTTCATCATCATGGCCTCATCGGGACAGACACCTGCACCCCTGGCTCAGTCTTTCGCGCCAGTAGGTCAGCAAATCCCGCATGGTCTTCTCAAAAGGAATCTCGGGCTCCCAGCCCGTGTGCTCTCGGAACTTGGCCGTGTTCGGCACCTGAAGATCGGCATCCAAAGGCCGGAGCCTGACGGCTTCGGTCTCCACCCGGATGTCGCCTTCTCGGGTGGACAGGGAAATCAGATACCGAAGCATCTCGCCGACGGTGCAGTGATAGGTGCCGCCAATGTTGTAGTAGGCGCCTGGGACGGGATTCACGGTGACCAACAGATAGTACGCCCTCACAGCGTCGCGTACATCCGACCAGGTCCTCAAGGAATCCAGATTGCCGGTCTTGACCATAGGCGGGAGGAGCCCCTCCTCGATCATGGCAATCTGCTTGGCGAAAGACGATTCGGCAAACACATCACCCCGCCTGGGCCCTGTGTGGGTGAACATCCGCGTGGTCACCACCTTCATGCCATACGCTTCTGCATAGAAGCGGCCGGCAAGGTCCGTGCCGGCTTTGGAAATAGCGTAGGGCGACGCCGGATGAAAGGCGCATTCCTCGTTGATGGGTAACTTGTCCTTGCTGACACGGCCAAAGACCTCTGACGAGGAACAAACATGGACGACTGAATCGACGTCCTGGCAGCGCCGCAGCGCTTCAAGAAGCCGGGTCGTGCCAAGGATATTCGTATCTAGCGTGACAATCGGTGACGTGAAGCTGGTCTTGGGATAGCTCTGAGCCGCCAAGTGAAAGACGTAGTCCGGCAGGCTCTCCTCGACAGCCGCTTGCAGCGAAATGGAATCGCAGAGGTCGCCGTACACGAAGAACAAGCGATCTCGCCTGTTAGCTCTGTCCAAGAGATGCTGCACATTGTCCAAGGGACTCCGCCAACGGCACATGCCATAGATATCCCAGTCCGTGTTCTCCAGCAGAAAATCGGTCAAATGCGAGCCGACCATGCCGGTCACGCCTGTAATGAGTGCTCGTGTTTTCCGGCTGCCTACCATCCTCTTGCCTCTCCTGCGATGAACTGTCCGGCACCGGCGTACGATTCGGGCGTTCCGATATCCATGAACGGATCTTGTCCGGCCACGGCGAAGAGCCCTCGCCCAACCAAACCGGGGAAGAATTCAGTTTCCAGAGACACCGAACAGCCCGTCGCGATTGCCTCCGCCGCCTCGCGTTCGATGAGATAGACGCCGGCACTGACCAGCCCATGTCTGAATTCAAGCGGTTTCTCTGCGAAGGACTTCACGGTGCCATTAGCTCCGAGACTCACCAACCCATAACGCCCG
>CAYNQP010000764.1:0-2136 GCA_964399325.1 uncultured Pirellulales bacterium | reverse complement strand
GAATAGGTAGGGACGCCAGCCTCAATTTGGGCCCGAAATAAGCAAGCCATCTCGGGAATTAACCAGTGGGGCAAGATCCTGGCTCGGGCTGTCCGTCAGCCGATATAGGCTGTAGGGAGTGACTGGAAGATGAGTGATGCGACAACCAAGTGCCCATACTGTGCCGAAGAGATACCTGCAGACGCGATAAAATGCAGATATTGCCGGGAATTCCTTGATGAGGCAGCGCAGGGTGGAGATGCGAAGCAGAAGCGGTGGTACCAGAGGACTTCTGTTACCCTGGTGGTGGCGGCCGCCCTGGCAGTCTTCGGGCTCGGGTTCATACACATCGTCACAGGGTCGAATCTTGATCTCCCTTTCTACATGGAATGGAAAGACTCCTTCGGATTCAGCGAGACCTTCGTAAACATCGACAAGATAACACGGATGCCGTGGATGTTCGCAAAGGCGGAGTACCCTATCGGTTGCCACATGCTCCAGAAGCGTGGATACATCGAATCGGACAAGGCTTTCGAAAGAAGGACGAAAAGGGAAATCGAGAAACTAACCGCAGGGCTCTATAACGAGGCCACTATTGAACCCGGGCAGTCTCACCACCTACCCCAGGCTTGCCTGAACAGCGATGAAACAGAGAGGCTCCGCGCGTGCCAAATTGCCTATCCAATTGCCGATGGATTGGCAGCGGCAGGGATATCATTTGGCGAGTTTCTTGATCGTCTATCACACTCACGGACATCTCCGTCGGTGCTCACCCAATCCACTGACGGGAAGACGGTCGTCACGATTAGGGAGGGCACGGAGGCTCTAAGTCTGCTCTTCGACTGTGATGCGAGCCGCGGGGTCTGCACAATCACAGGCGGCGAAATCGGCGATCAAGAGATTGCTTCCGATATGGCGCTGGCCGTTATGATGAGCGTGACTGGACAGTAGGTTGGAGCCTGAAGGAAGAGGCCAGAAATTGGAGGCACAGAAATGTACCGCCACATAAATCAACATATCGGACAAGTTCTCGATTCTCTGGCACACACCGTGCCTAACTATGTTCAGGATTATAACTACCTCATGGATACGCTTGGAGAGGCAGGTGTAAATCTGGCAGAGAACCAAGCGTTCCGGAGGCGCTATACGCGATTCTGGGGCGGGATGCGAGGCCTCAACAACCTATGGCGAGCAAACTACTTCCAGGTCCTTCAACAGCACATCGGCAATGGGCCAGTCCCTGACTTACCACTACTCCTTAGGGGCATCGCCATCGAGACAATGAACAACGAAGCTCTCCAATTCTCATATGCGACGAAGCTGACGCACATGGTGGTTCCGGCATCACCCATCTACGATGCCCATATCCGAGCCTTCTATCTGCTTCCAGAGCCACCTCGTGCCAATCCAGCGGGTGCGGATATAGAAGAGCGGATAGGGGCGAAATTAGACTACTGTCTCGGCGTGCATTCCGCCCTGGTAAAGGAATACGACCGAATCCAGGCAAGGCACTTGCTCGACCAATCGATACATGAGTTTGACAATACATTCAATGGTCACCAATTCACCCGCGTGAAGGTCATTGATTCACTGCTTTGGGCCTTTGTGAATTGGGTGAAGCAAGGCCCGGCGATTGTCAACGGGGACCTCCAATACGAGTAGGCCGCCGAAGGAATTCCGAGCACACCAAGCCGGTAGGGTGTGCCCCGTTCACTTCGCTCAGGGCTGGCTATGCACACCGCTTCCGAACGATACCGAACTCAACGACAGGTGCTCCTCCCGGTCAGAAGAATGTGGTTTCATCGCTCGATCCTCAGAGTTGCTTGAGCCGGATGTGGCGATACCAGGCTTCGCTCGGCGAACCGCCGTGAATTTGCAGACCGATCACGCCGGTCCGTTCGATAGCGTTGTCGGGCTCGGTGTAGTCCACGGTCTGGAAGTCGTTCACCCACAGTTGGATGTGCCTGCCTTCGCAACGAATGCGATAGTCGTTCCAGCCGCCGAAATGCACGACCTCGGCCATCTTCTCCGGGCTCGGGCCGCCGAGCACCTGGTCGCGTCGCGACTCGTCATACAGGCAGCCCCAGTACTGCTGCCCCATGTCGGCTTGGTAGCCGCTGACCTCGTAATGGTCCCGAACGCGCCGGCTGCGAAACT
>CAYNQP010000763.1:0-2149 GCA_964399325.1 uncultured Pirellulales bacterium | reverse complement strand
CACGCGATGGCCCCTTTCAGGGGCCTTCCTCATACCACCGGCTCGGCCGGTGGTTCTGATTTCATATCTGGTATCCTTGGGGATACGCAATCTGGGTTACACGTGCATGGCAGATGTCATCGGCCAGACATGCGACGATCCGGCGTTGCTGCGATGGCTGATAGGCGAGTTGGCGAAATCCCCGGGGCGCGAGATTTCCGCCATCCGGCCGCTGAAGATCGAGATGGAGATCGCGACAAATCTGATGCGGATGGACAATGTCAAAGAACTGGCGGAGGCTTTGGCTGGTTCGCCCGAGGAAGAAAGGACCGAGGAGATCACGACGCGCGCGAATGAGGAGATGCTGGCCAAGGCCCGACGGATGTATTCCGATCGTGTCCGAGCGGTGCTGAAAACCATGAGCACACCGATGTCGTACGAACAGGCTCATGCGCAACTGAAGCAACTGGAGGACGTATCCGATGCGGACGATCCGGCCTCGACGCTCGCTGGAGCGTTTGCGCCGGCCATGAGCGGGGTCTGCAATTCGCAGACCAGGACCGAGGCGCAGGCCCATGCCCTCAGGGCTGGTATCGAGGTTTGTCTGCGGAAGGCCGAAACCGGGAAGTGGCCTGCCACCTTGCCGGCAGGGTTGCCGAAAGACCCTTTCAGCGGCGAAGATTTCGAGTACGAGCGCACGGATGTGGGTTTCGTTCTGCGCTGTCAGGGCAGAGTACCGGGCGAAGATACGGCGCGTGAATACGCATTCACGTCGAAGTGAGATCCTTCTGTTTGCTGAGAATCAAGAAGGCCGGGCCTCATTATGGAGGTCCGGCCTTCTCGTCCGAGCTATTGGAAACAACCCCCTGTCTCTGTTGTCTACGATAGGTGGCTGCCCCAAGGTTCCTGAGGATGCTAAAGTGCATCTGAATCCGTGTCATTGTCAGATTTGTTCACAGAAGCCGAGCCCGTTTAAGGGACGGTCACATGCAGGAAGAATGTCTTCAGTGGCTCTACGCCTTCTTCCCACGCTCGGCGATAGACGAGTTCGAGCGTCGTCTGCCCTGGACGGGCTGCCTGGAAAGTGAAGACTTCCCACCCGCCGGCCCCTATGGTGAAAGGATCATCTGTTTCGCGAGGTATGAACTCTGCTTGGCCGACCTGCTCGACGATGGTGTTTGGGTCGTCGATCCATTCCCAGCTATACCCTGTGCTGGGATTCGATTCGAGTGTAACGGGAAATGTCTGACCCAGTTCAACGGTGACCTGACCGTCATACGGTTCCCACCCAAGACGAGGATAGTCCAAATCTTCAGCTATTTTCCAGACGTCGTTAGGCCCGTTTTCACTCTCACCGAAAAAATCCCAACCAGCGTCGAGGAACGTGCCAACCGTCTGCATCTCGGCAGTGGTCAAACCGGTGCCACCATCACTTGCAGGCTGTCCTGAAGTCTCTATATCCCAGAAGCTCGACGTGATTGTACCATAATAAACATAAATGGTGCTCCGGCCCTGATAAGAATAATTGCGTCCCACGAGCCCGCCGACATTCGTAGTACCACGAACGGTCCCGGTACTGTAGCTCGACATGATCGTGCCTTTGTCGTTCCATCCTACGAGCCCGCCGACATGGTAATCTCCACTGACCGAGCCGGTGCTGTAGCTTGATGTGATTGTGCCGGAATTGTCCCCTACGAGTCCGCCGATACTGCTGAAAGAGTAGTAATAGTAGTTGTTGTAGTCACCACCGACGGTCCCTGTGCTGTAGCACGATGTGATCGTGCCGGAATTATTCCCCACGAGTCCACCGACTTGTTCGCCTATGCTGTTGACATCCACGGCTTCCAGGCCCAGATTGGCGATGCTCGTGTCTGAGGCGCAACATCCAAATAGGCCTAAGTAATCTGTCCCCTTAATGTTCAGATGGCTGATGACATAGCCTTGGCCATCGAAAGAGCCGGTGAATTCATTGCCCTGATAGCCAGAGTCATCATCATTCACATCCGGTGCGATGACGGCCCGTTTGAAGGCATAGCCGGACAGATCGATATCCGCGGTCAGGATGAAGTGTTTGTCATAGAAAGAGGGAATTTCACCGAGGGTAATCAATCGACGTGCGTTGTCAATTCGATAGGGATCTTCCTCTGTGCCGCTTCCTTCGATCGCAAAG
>CAYNQP010000762.1:1314-2156 GCA_964399325.1 uncultured Pirellulales bacterium | reverse complement strand
TGATTTCGTGAGTTTTCAGACAGAGCCTAGCATGGGCACAGAAGGAATCTGCTCATTTTGCACTCTGGCCGCATCCCGGCGAGGGGCAAGCGCGAATAGCCTTGGACGGGCTGCGGTTCCACGCTATGATGAGATGGAAGTAGGAATCAAGCGATGGCTGGATTGACTTATGGGTGAGCCCCATCCGAAAGAGCGTTTCGCGCTGTGTATCGAGAACAAGGACTGCGAAGATATTGAGAAGCGGAAGGTCTATGCTGTCGTCACCGACGCCGAGGCCGAGAAGGAGGGGTATCTGCGGGTGATCGACGAATCGGGCGAGGACTATCTTTATCCGGCGTCCTATTTCGTTCTCGTGCAACTGCCGCCGCAAGCGCAAGAGGCCCTTCGCATCGCGGGCTGATGCAGAAGCCGCGAACTCAAGCCGCCTGCGATGGGCAGAATCTGCCCATGCGAGTTCTATTTGTTTGCGCGGCGGCTGTCGTCTTGTCCTCCTGAGAACAGGTGCCGGTTCCGTCGAAATCGCTGGTTCAGCATGGGCACAGAGTGAATGTGCCCATCTTGTCTGCTCCTTTCTCTGCTTGTCATGTCGAGCCCCGGCGAGACATCTGGCCGGGAACCGGACGCACCTTTCATTCGTGACCAGGTTGCTCGACTCCGCCCAGAGTGACAACGTCCCGTCCTGTGGGGGTCCCGCCAAGTCCGGCAGCGACTTCGGCAAGTGGAAATCGAGCTTTCGTTGGGCTACGAAGCGGCGTATAATGGCGGGCCGTTGTTGGTTCGGGAGACGCAAAATGTTGCCCCCGCCTTCGCGGGGGCAGGCTCCACCTGCGAAGGCAGGTGTC
>CAYNQP010000762.1:0-1304 GCA_964399325.1 uncultured Pirellulales bacterium | reverse complement strand
TCTCTACAGAGTGGAAAGGTGGCATGGGGTATTTTCGGGACAACATGGAACGGGCGGCGGGCTACGTGCCTGGGTTTCAGCCTAAGGCGGTGGATGTGGTCAAGCTCAATACGAATGAGAATCCGTATCCGCCCTCGCCGCAGGTGGTTAAGGCCCTGAGCGAGATCAAGCCCGAGCAGCTTCGGCGGTATCCTGACCCGCTCGGGAACACCTTCCGGGCCGCGGCGGCCGAGGTTAACGGGGTCGAGCCTGAGAATATCATGTGCTGCAACGGGGGCGACGAGCTGCTGGCACTGGCGATGCGGGCCTTTTGCGACGAGCATCGGCCCGTGGCGTACCCCGTGCCGACGTATTCGCTTTATCCGGTGCTGGCGAACCTGCAGAACTGTCCGGCTATCGAGATTCCCTTCGACCGGGAGTTCAATTTGCCCGCCAAGCTGGCCCGGGCCGGGGCGGCGTTGACCATCGTCTGCAATCCCAACGCCCCGACGGCCACGCTCATCAACGTTGAGGAACTGGCCTCGCTGGCGGCCGAGCTTTCCGGGGTGCTGCTGATCGACGAGGCGTATGTCCATTTCGCCGAGCGCGACTGCACCGACCTGGTGCGGCAGTTCGACAATGTCATCCTCCTGCGCTCGATGAGCAAAGGGTATTCGCTGGCCGGACTGCGGTTCGGGTATGGCATTGCGCACAAGGACCTCATTGCCGGCCTGCTCAAGGGCAAGGACTCGTACAACGTCGATGCGGTTGCCATCGCCCTGGCGACGGCCGCGATCAAGGACCAGGCGTATTTCAAGGCAAATGTCGAAGCGATCAAGCGGGAAAGGCAAACGCTGACTGACGGGCTTCGGGACCTCGGTTTGACGGTGGCGGACAGCCACACGAATTTTGTCTTCGCTCAGGTAAGGGCGAAAGATGTTTCGCCCCTACAGGCGGCGGACGTGCACGAGCAATTGGCCCAACAGAACATATACGTCCGGTACTTCAACATGTCCGGGCTCGACGATAAGCTGCGGATCACGGTCGGCACGAAGCAGCAGAACGAAAGGCTGCTGGCCGCGATGCGAGAACTCCTCTCGAAATAAGGCGCTTCTTCCATGGAAACACGAACGGCACAGATTCATCGAAAGACGAACGAAACGGACATCACGTGCGCGCTGAACCTCGACGGCGTGGGCAAGTACGAGATCGACACGGGCGTCGGCTTTCTCGACCACATGCTGACGCACGTGAGCAAGCACGGGCGGATCGACCTCGTGGTCAAGGCCAAGGGCGACCTGCACGTCGATGCGCACCACACGACG
>CAYNQP010000761.1:0-2160 GCA_964399325.1 uncultured Pirellulales bacterium | reverse complement strand
CCGACCACATGGTAAGGTCACCGGTGCCATGCATGCCGTCGGTGAGACCGGAGCCATCGACGGTCACCTCAGGTCCACCGGACGACGCCGCCTTCGGTATCGAGGCCGTGGCCACGATGCCCTGAACCACGTAGTAGAGCGGTTCCGTCGTGAAGCTCCAGACGCTCCCCTTGTGCACGGTCACGCCGTCGGCTTCCCATTCATCGACGCGCCAGTAGTAGGTCTGGCCGAATTCGAGCAAGCCGTCGGGATCGAACGTGTCGGCCGTCTGGCCCTCGCTAGCCAGCGCATTGAGCGGGTTGGCACGGGTGGCGTCGTTGACGTCGGCGAAATTGGTTCGGAAGTACACATCGTGCGTGGCGATATTCTCTCCCGGCGTCCAGCCAAGGACCACGTCGCGCGACACATCGGTCTTGTCCACAGCCGGCGTCGGACTGCCTGCACGTCCGGGCTCCAGATCCAAGCCGAGCATATAGGCAACCGCATTAAGCCATATCGTCTGGCCCACCGGGGTGAAATTCATCGAACCGGCGACCTGACCATCTCCGCCGCCGGCGCTGGCAAAATACATTCTCTTGCCACCGGCGACCTGAGTGGTCCCGCTGTAGAAGACTGTGCCGGGCGTCCACTCGGCAATCCATACGCTGTTGTCGTCTGATCTCGTGGCAATCAAGGCCCCGTTGCCGACCTCAGCGAAAGGTGTATATGTGGCCTCGCCTAAGTCCACGGCGGGGTCAATCACGTCGATCGGGCCATTAGCCGCACTCACGCCGGTGAACACGGGGTGGGTAGCGTCTGCAATTTGCAGCGTTGTCAAGGCGCCAAGGCCGGTGCTGCTGCCCGCGTTCATCCACTCCCAGCGGCTGTTTCTGACCAGGTATCCGGTGAGAAGCATCAGCGGCGTCGTCACAGAGTTCCACTGAGTCACTTCCGTCGCATCGGTGGCGTAATTGCCGCTGTTGGACGTGCGACTGACGATGACAAGATCGGCCGCCTCCATGGCGGCGATCTTGGCGGCATCAAGGGTCATCCAACTGCCCCGTTGGTCGTCAACGGTGTGCCCTTGTGCTGTGAGAAGGTCGATCCAACCCTGGTCGTACGGAATGCCCGCCGCGTTGACGTTCGCCTCCGCGACCCAGATGATGTTGGCGGCTTGGGCCGACGAGCCCAGGCAGAGAGCCAAGGTCGCCAAGAGAATGATGAGCCTCTTACACATGAGTGTCCTCCTTAGAGAGTGAAAAGATGTTGCTGCTGCACACTGTCGCTGTGCGACTCGTCCTACGTCGGCCGGGACCGTAACTGATGAACTGGCCAGCGGGAACCGAACGCATACTGCCCTAACGCGCCACCAGATGGGCCGCCAACGTATGTAGTATCGCTTCAACGATATGAACGGTTTAGCCAAAACACCCTCCTGACCGGGTGTCTACGCCCCCCTGGATACCATCCAAGGATTGGGCATGACCTCCTTCCTTCGTGGATCCGCCGCGAGCGGGGTAGTGAGCCGAGAGACGCCTAAACGGGCAGGAAACCCTGCCCGAACACAAAAAAGGCCGTCAGGGACGTATAACCCGATCCGTATCGGACCTTCATGTCTTCTCTTCTTATAGCAGAAGTGCCGGGACGACTTCAAGGAAATTCCTCGCGTGATAAAGGCTGGAGAGCGTCTCGGACAATGCTGAGTGGGTACATGGCTGCGGGACACCGAGACAATTGCACGGTATCCTGGCGTCGGCGAACCCCCGGATCAATTATCAGACTTGACGGTGAAGTCCGCAGAAAGCCGTCTGCCGCCCGGCAGGACGCAGCAGCAAGACGGCCCCTCGGCTTTTGCCCAGGGGCCGTTGATGAACTGCTATGGTTGACTCCGATCCCCGCTGGGGGGCGTTGGCGGCGCGATCCTCGCCGTCGCCCCTACTTGGCTAGTCCAATCGGGCTGAAGATTACGTAGAGTACAAGGGTGGCAATGACTACCACAATCCCGGCGAGCTTGGCCCCCTTGGACGAGGTGAGATCGACGTTGGACTGCCGTTTGAACTCTATCGGTTGAGGCAACGGCTTAACCAGCGTGATGATCCACATCACGAGCAGGCAAAGGCCAAAACAGATGGCCATGCGATTGAGGAATTGGATCTCCGGGCCGATCTTGTACTTGCCGAG
>CAYNQP010000760.1:0-2167 GCA_964399325.1 uncultured Pirellulales bacterium | reverse complement strand
AGGAACCTGGGGCTTTGGAACATCACCAGTGAGGTCAGTGGCAAGGTCCCCGTCGAGATCACGTACCTGACCAGCGGCCTGTCCTGGCGGGCGTTCTACATGGGGACGCTCTCGCAGGACGAGAAGACCATGCGCTTGCAGGGCTACGTTCGCGTGACCAACAACAGTGGCGAGGACTATGAAGACGCCCAGGTCCGCGTGATCGTGGGCAAGGTCCATATCCTCGACGAAATCGCCGAGCTGGCCCGTCGCCAGTACCCCTACGGCCGACCCGTCGGACCAAGGCCTGCCCCGCAATCCTCGATGAGTGGTGGCCGCGGGGGCGTAGTGCCAATGCTGGCGGCGCGGCCCGCCCGGGCGTTTGAAGCACTGGCTGAACGGCCCAGAGAAATCGTCAAGGAAGGTCTCAGCGAGTACTTCCTCTATACGATAGAGGGTACCGAGACGATCCCAACCGGCTGGTCGAAGCGGCTGGAGAGCTTCGATGTTGACGGTGTTCCCGTCGTGAATCTCTACAAGTACGAGGAGGATCGCTACGGTTCCAACGTGATGCGTCTTCTGAGCTTCAAGAATGACGCCGAGCACAAGCTGGGCGAGACACCGATTCCCGATGGGACCATGAAGGTCTACCGAGGTGTTGACGACCAGAAGCACCTGTCTTACGAGGGGCAGTCGTCATTCAAGTACATCCCTGTCAACGAAGAGGTTGAACTGAACCTCGGACCGGTGCAGGACGTGGTTGTCGAGCCGACCCTGATGGAACACAGGACCGACAACTACCGCTTCGACAGAGATCGCGATGTCGCTGGCTGGGACGACATCCAGACATTCACGGTCGAGGCCCGCAACACGCGCGACACAGCCGTCAAGATCGAGATCACCCGCAACTTCGACACGCCCGCCTGGGACATTCGAAGAAGCGGCCTGGTCGACAACTACGACAAGGTAGACCTCGACACCGTCAAGTTCACCCTCGAACTGCCGCCGCACTCGACGAAGACCTTCGAGTACACGGTCACGCTCTATCGCGGCGTCCGCGCCGAGGATTGGAGTGCCCGCACGAGATAATGAAAGGATCGGAGGCATGAAACCCCGATATGTTCTGGCTTTTGTCCTGGCTGCGGCCACTGCCGCCGTGGCGAAGGTGGACCTGGTGACGTTGCCGGCCCGCGAGACGGTGCAACTGACGATCTACAACTCGGCTGACCTGACGCTGACACGCGAGAGCCGGGCGCTGACGCTCAAAGAAGGCGCCAACGCGCTGCAGTTCTCGTGGGAAAACACGCTCATCGATCCGACCAGTCTGGAGATGCTGCCCAAGGCCAACGCCGACCGGATCGATATCGCCGAGCTGGTCTACCCGCCCCGGGTGAGGAACCTGGGCCTTTGGAATATCACCAGCGAGGTCAGTGGCAAGGTTCCGGTCGAGATCACCTATCTGACCAGCGGCCTGTCCTGGCGGGCGTTCTACATGGGTACGCTCTCACAGGACGAGAAGACGATGCGCCTGCAGGGCTACGTCCGTGTGACCAACAACAGTGGCGAAGACTACGAGAACGCCCAGGTTCGCCTGATTGTCGGCAAGGTCCACATGCTCGACGAAATCGCCGAGCTGGCCCGTCGCCAGTACCCCTATGGCCGGCCCGGAGGACCGATCCGCTTTGGCCTCGCAGGTGGCAGGGCTTTAGGCGCGAAGCGGGAAATGGAGAAGATGGGGTTGTTGGCGTTCGATGCATCCGCACCGGCAGCACTCCCTCCCAAGCAGATCATCAAAGAGGGCCTGAGCGAGTACTTCCTGTATACCATCGAAGGGACTGAGACGATCCCGACGGGCTGGTCGAAGCGGCTGGAGAGCTTTGACGTCGATGGGGTTCCGGTCGTGAATCTCTACAAGTATGAAGAAGATCGCTACGGCCCGAGCGTGATACGTTTCCTGAGCTTCACGAACGACGAGGAGCACGAACTGGGCGAGACACCGATTCCGGACGGGACCATGAAGGTCTACCGGGGTGTGGACGATCAGAAGCATTTGTCCTACGAGGGTCAGTCATCGTTCAAATACATCCCCGTCAACGAAGAGGTCGAGTTGAACCTGGGACCGGTGCAGGACGTGGTCGTCGAGCCGACGTTGATGGAGTACAGGACCGACAACTACCGCTTCGGCAGA
>CAYNQP010000759.1:0-2169 GCA_964399325.1 uncultured Pirellulales bacterium | reverse complement strand
CGAGGCAGCCTAGCGAGAGCGAATCCCGCGCCCACCATCTGTAGGGCAGGTCACCCGGCTCCCTTGGCAGAAACGCTGCGCGTTGTTTTCCCTTTCCCGGAGGGGGCGACGTTTGTTCTTCGCAAAAGGATGAAAGAACAAAACGCCGCCCCCATTCCGGGAAAAAGCGGCACTTTAGATGGAGGGGATATGAAACAGAAAGACACCGCCGAAACGCCGAGGATCTATGTAGCATCCCTGGCTGACTATAACGCAGGGCGTCTGCACGGGCGCTGGATTGACGCCGACCAACCGGCCGA
Organism: uncultured Pirellulales bacterium; assembly: GCA_964399325.1. Taxonomy (GTDB): domain Bacteria; phylum Planctomycetota; class Phycisphaerae; order Sedimentisphaerales; family Anaerobacaceae; genus JAFGLV01. The sequence continues at coordinate 1,870 of CAYNQP010000759.1, read as the reverse complement.
GGCCATCCGCGAGGAGATCGCCGAGATGCTGGCTGAATCCAAGGAGCTGGTAGCCGAGGATTACGCCATACACGACTACGCAGGGTTCTCTGCCCTGGGGTTGTCGGAATTCGAGGATATCGACCATGTTGCACAGGTTGCCTATCAGGTATCAGAGCACGGGCCCCTGTTTGCCTCGTTGGTGGCGTACCTTGGCGGGCCATCGGCTGTCGAAGAGGCGATCCGGTACCTCGAAGATGGGTACCACGGTGAATTCGAGAGTCTGAAAGATTACGCGGAGCAACTCACAGACGATTGCTATGGCGACGTGCTCAAAGACCTGCCCGACTGCATCAAGTACAATATTGATTATGAGGCCATCGGCCGCGACATGGAATTCGGCGGCGATGTGTTTACCTTGGAGTGTGAAGGCAAGGTCCATGTCTTTTACGCCAATATTTAGCAGCGGGCCGCCCCTTTCAGGGGCGGCCATTTCTCATCTATGAACTCAAGCGGCCAAGCTTTCACAGTCGTCCACAAACTCCCCCCAATTGTCCTGGCAGACGGGACTCTTCGCCGTAGTCGAGGCGCTTGAGGGTAGCCCGAGCGGCGTCTTCGTCCGCTTGCGTGATGTGTCGCCATAGTTTTCGCCGGCACAGCATAGCAAAAAGCCCGCAAGGATTTTGCTTTCCCACCGTCAACGCATGTTCTGCGGCTGCGAACCAGCACATTCGAGTGGACATCGAGTGGGTCAGACTCCCCGCTTCAATGGCTCTTCGGTAGAGCTGATCAAGCCGCACCGGATCGCGCAAATCCTCAAGGGTGATGTGTTTCAGGGTCGGTGCATAATGAATCCTTGTTCTATTCTTGACACCAGGGCGGCTCCTGCTGGGTTTCTGGTTTTCAGTTATCGTAGATAGTTCTTTGTTTCTATATAGGGGTGGCGTTTGCGGCCCATCAACGGCATTCCGGGGTGGTGATTGTGCACGTTTACCCGCGCCGTCCCAGTTCAAATTGACCATCGCCGCCAATCCCCACCGATTCAATGCGATCTGATTCGCATCGCACGGGATAAGCCAGCCCATCTCAGTCAATCGCCTGCGAGCCGCCTTGCAATTCCTCAGGTCTAATGTGAAAACGCGCGCGACCCAGGACGCCTTGGAGTGGCCGCCGCCTGCATGTCGATGGTGTGTAGCCCTTTGGCCCCCGTCCCGCCCGCGCTCGTGAACTGACCTGACGTGTCCATATCCCAGAAGCTCACCCGAGGAGCCCACCGATTGCTGTCGCCGGTCAAACCTCCGGACTTTTCGTTCCCCTCGACACGGCCTGTGGCATAGCAGTATCCTATGCGACCGCTGTCGTGCTCCCCGTAGCTGTCCCCCACCAACCCGCCGACGTCGTGATTACCAGTGACCCTGCAAGTGCTGTGGCAGTTGGACACATCACCAGAATTGCCTCCTGCCAATCCGCCGACTGCGTCATTTCCAGCGGCCGAGATCGTACAGCTCTACGGCCGGCGTTGGAGAATCGAAACGGTATTTGTACAACTGAAGATTCGTCTGCCCGCCGATGTGCTACGTGGTGACAGTCCCGAGGTCATCCGCAAGGAGTTTGCCGCTTGCTGCATCGCCTTGAATACGGTTCATCCGATCATCCTCGAAGCGGCGAGCCAGCATTATGTCGATCCGATGCGAATCAGTTTCGCTCATGCGGCCCGAGTGGTCCTGATCCTCTCGGCGCCCCTAGCATGCGAACTGATCTGGAAGCTGCCCCATATATATGGAGCCCTACTATCCGAAATCGCGCATCATCTGGTTCCCGGACGAGCAGAAAGAAACGAGCCGCGAGCGGTCCGCCGAGAACACAAACACTATCCCGCTCTCAAGGAAGC
>CAYNQP010000758.1:0-2176 GCA_964399325.1 uncultured Pirellulales bacterium | reverse complement strand
CTTCAAGGCTGGAGGTCGGCATAAACGGCACCGGCACCTTCATCATGCGCGACGGCACGATGGATATCGACGGGGATAAGATTGAGATCGGCAAGAACGCCAGCGGCGTCGGCACGATCTATATGGAAGGCGGAGTCATAAACCTCACGGGTCCCTCCGCCGACCTGGAAATCGGCAACCATGGAACAGGTACCTTCCAGATGACCGGCGGCCTGATCACCATCGAGGACCAAATCAAGTTGTCAGAGGGTAACGCTACGTCGACAGCCGGCGTGTCTCATCTCAATCTATATGGCGGGACTGTCGACGCGAACGGTCTCCGCAATCCATCGGAGGGTATCTACGGAAAACCCAGGATAGACATCACCGAAGGCACCTTGATATTGCCGGGCGACTATCGAGCCATCGTGAACGATTACATCGGCCGGGGTTGGCTCGTGGCATACAACGGGCTAGGCCTGGTGAACGTGGTCTGGACGGCAGACCCGAATGAGACTACGGTGACGGGGCATAAGCTGCCTCCTGAGCTGGCCTCGAACCCGACGCCAAGCGAGCGGATGACCCTCGCCAAGCCGGTAGTCCTTTCCTGGGAGCCGGGCGTGTACGCTGTCTCGCATGACGTATACCTCGGCATCGATTTCAACGATGTCAATGACGCCGACAGGAACAGTCCGCTCAGCGTGCTGGTTAGCCAGAGTCAGGACGCCAATTCCTATTACCCGCCGGCAAGCTCGCTGGCCCTGGGCCAGACCTATTACTGGCGAGTCGATGAGGTCGACGATGCCAATTCGGCCAGCCCGTGGAAGGGCGTCGTATTTCAGTTTACCGTCGCCCCCTACGTCATCGTGGACGATTTTGAGTCCTACAATGAGATTCCCGACGGTGAGCCGGACAGTCATCTGGTCTACTACTCCTGGACCGATGGCTGGGGCAACGAGGCCGTCAACGGCGGCACGATCGGCTATCTCTCCGGCAACTCTCTGGAAACGACGACCGTGCATGGTGGTCTGCAGTCCGTACCTGTGGCGTACAATAACACGGCGGCGCCCTCTTCAGAGGTCTCGGTGAAACTGGCCGACCTGCCCGTAGGCACGGACTGGAGCGGCGACGATCTGGCTACGCTGTCGTTGTGGTTCTATGGGAACCCGCTCAACTCGGCGGAGCAAATGTACGTCAAGCTCAACGGCGTCGCAGTGGCCTACAATAGTGCGGCCGCCGACTTGCAGCAGCCGTTCTGGCATGAGTGGCTGGTCAGTCTTGATTCTTTCGGCATCGATCTGAGCAATGTCATCGACCTGACGATTGGCTTCGAGAAGAGCGGCGCCACCGGCGGCACGGGCACGGTGCGGTTCGATGATATCCGCCTGACCACGGTGGTTCTGGACACCAGCGTCGAGCAGTTGGCTCGCTGGTCATTGAACAGCAGCACCACCACATCAGCCTCTGCATCGGACAAGGTCACGGCGCCCGCCGAAACGGTCAGCAGCCTGTACATCATCCGTGACTACAGCGGCATCGACGGGAGCCAGCGGGTCTACGCCTCCGGCAGCGGGCTGGGTTATTGGCCGGACGAAACCGTCGAGAACCTGGACCGATATGCCGAGTTCGCGGTCACTCCCAAGACCGGGGTCTCCCTGAAGGTCGCGTCCATCACCCTATTCGTGGGCAACAGCGGCGGATCGTCTGACGTCAAAGCCAGCATCTTCTACTCGACCGACGGCTTTGTGACGTCCACTCCCTTGGACGTGGCGATCGCGCTGCCGAGTAAAGCGTTGCAGCAGCAGACCTATGCCCCGAACGTCCAGGTCCAGAATGGGCAGACCTTCAGCCTGAGGGTCTATCCGTGGCTGCAAGGAGGGAGGGCCAGCGGTAAGTACTTCAATATCAAGGACGTGGTCATCTCCGGCGCGATATCCCAGTAGATCCGGCTTACCCGGCAAGAGCAGCCTGGATCATCGTCTACAGGCTATTGCTTCGGCCGGGTCCCGCAGATATGTTGGGGACCCGGCCGAAGGTTTTTGTGAGTTCCTTTTCTATGCGTTTTGTTCGCCAAGAAGCAGCCTTATGAGATCTCGGAAGATCGGCTTTACGCTAATCGAGTTGCTCGTGGTCATCGCGATCATCGCGATTCTGATGGCGATCATGATGCCCGTGCTGGGCCGCGTCAAGGAAGCCG
>CAYNQP010000757.1:0-2179 GCA_964399325.1 uncultured Pirellulales bacterium | reverse complement strand
GCTTTTCTCGAAGCGGTTCAAGGGCTTCTGCGGGAGAATTAGGCTCAGACGTCACTTTTCAACCACTCTCTGACGAAGACCGAAGTACGCGTTTTGCACTTCATTCTGGAGGGTAGAAACAGCCGCGAGATCGCCATCCTGCTGCATCGCTCCGCACGAACCGTGGAAGTACACCGTAGCCACGTGATGCGGAAGATGGGTGCCTCGAATGTTGTTGAGTTGCTGCGTCGGGCGGTGGATGTGGGCTTGCTGGGCGTACGTCTGTCTCCACGGGGCGACGTTGCCACCTGATGGCTCCGAGAGACAGCCGGTGTCACCGTCAGTATCTTGGGCCTTCTTCGCGGTCTTCTACCTATCTGCAGTGGCTCACATCGCCACTCCAGCAGAGGTATACGAGACGGCAGAAGGTTCTTAAGTTATTGGTGCATATGCGCTTACGTCAATTCTGATGCCTGGGCATTCCGGAGCAGAAGGTCCCGTTGAGTGTGTGATCGGTGCAGGCCCGAGGAGTCAAATTGTCGGCAGCACGTGGGGACGGCCGTCTTGAAAGCGTGTTCCGATCCACCAAAGGGAAGGTGATTGGCTCCGCGATGCTCCAAATGCCTCAAGAAACTCACAGGTATGGTGTAACCTGCCCGCCTCTGTGCTCACTAACCATTCGGAATGGCCTGTATCTGAGGCTGAGAATCGGGTCTGACAGGTCGAAGGTGCCGGAAATGCAGGGACGGCTGGGATAATGCACCTGCTTCTGGAGGGGTGTTTGCGTAGGCTGAACGAAGCCAAGGTTGGGGGCAACTACGTGAGAACGGGATGGCTGTGTCGGTCGTGGCATGCAAACGCCTCAAGCGTGGGTGGTTTGCTGTGCCGGCAGAATTGACTTGCCGAGGGCTCCGTGCTTTGATTATTCTTTGAAATATGGTTGGTGTGAGCTATCTGACAGCCGGTGTGGCCGAGTCTTTGAAAGCTGCCGTCATGGAAGTCGTGCGAGCGACAGCCCATTCTGCGTCTCCCAGTGACGAGAAGGCTGGTCCTGATGCAATCGCGGATGACTCAGAGGATATCCGGCAAACGCAGGAAGGCGATTCGGATGCATACCGTCGGCTGGTCGAACGCTACCAGGACCATGTGTCGCAGATCTTGTGGCGATTCAGCCGGGATCGTTCGATCCATGAGGAGTTGGTTCAGGATGTCTTTGTCGAGGCGTATCTGAGCCTGAACACCTATCACGGAAGAGCGCCTTTTGGGCATTGGCTTGCTCGGATTGCCACCAGGGTCGGCTACCGCTACTGGAAAGAAAAGGCGCGGCAGAAAGTGGCAGAACCCTTCAGCCTGGAGGAATGGGATGAGGTTGCCGATGATGATCAGATACTCGAACGCATCGAGCCGGACAGGGCGGCTGATATTTTGCACCGCCTGCTCGCACAGTTGCCGCCGCGCGACAGGTTGGTCCTGACGATGCGCTACATTGAGGGTTGTGACGTGGCTGAGACAGCTCGCCGAACCGGATGGACCAAAACAATGGTTAAAGTCCAAGCACTGCGTGCTCGAAATAAGCTCAAGAGATTGATTGAACGCAGCGAGATGGAGTTAATGTGATGACGTGGGAAAAGACATTTTCGATGTTAGCCGCTCGGGCCCGGACCGAGGAGGTTCCGCATGTCAATGTGGCGCCGGAAGTCCTGAGTATCCTCGTGAGTGGACGGGCTGAGCCTCTTACCGTGGCCGAGAGCTTGTGGATGTGGCTGGCGGCGGGCGCCTCGGCGGTGGCTGTACCTGCGGCGGTGATTGCCGTCATCATGTACAATGCCGGCGCCGGACCGCTGCGAGAGATTGTCAATAGTGTTTCATGGGCAATGTGATGAACCAGTCCGCCTCAAATGAACCTCCGACTGTTGCTTTGCGTCGTTCGCACCGGTGGCGCATGGCGCTCTCTGGTTTGGTGATCTTGATTGCCGGCATTACCCTCGGGGCCGCTGGGGCCGTGTTGGTCATCCGGCCCGTAGACCTTCCGCAGGTCCACCGCGCCCGTCCAGTCGCAGCAGGAGCCGTCGGAGACGAGCTTCCACGCGGCGCCCGTCCCGCCACGCACGGGCACCTCGGCGAGGCCGAGCTCGTCGAGGCCCTTGCGCTTCGCGAGGATGAGCGGATCTTTGTCGCACGCGCGCCGGAGCTTCCGGAC
>CAYNQP010000756.1:0-2187 GCA_964399325.1 uncultured Pirellulales bacterium | reverse complement strand
GCCAAAATCGATGGTCAATGACGCTTTTGTGACGTCATCGTCAGTCGCCCAATAGGTGTCTTTATCACCGTCGATGGCATTGACTGCTCCAAATTCATTTGCATTGCCGCGAACGTTTGAGGCCGCTGCCTTTGTTTTCTCGGCAAGGTTGACAGCAAACGCCTCTTTCACAGCTTTGGCAAATGCAAGCGCGGCCTTCTCGTCATTTTCATGGATCAGGCCATTGGGCGTGATCGGAAAGTTCAGAAGCAAGGTGGCGTTGCGCCCTATGGAGTTGTAGTAGGTACCCATCAAGTAAGGCAGCGTCTTCACCTTGGTATCTTCACTCGGGTGGTAAAACCATTCCGGTCTGATGGACGTATTGACTTCGCCCGGCACCCACGAATCCCCATTCTCCACGCCGTAATGCAACATGTCAAACGGGACTGCACCTGTGGCGTTGAGCAGACTCCAGTTGGTTTCGCCAATAGAACCCGCTTCGGTTCCCACCCAGCGGAGATCGGCCCTGTCACCCCCATCGTTCCAGATCACGATATCGGGCTGCAACTTGCGAATCAGCTTGTAAGTGTTGCTCCAGTCGTAGTAGGTGGTACGGTCGATTCTACGGTTTTCATCGGCGCCGCCGTAATATCCGGTACCTCCATTGGCCCCGTCAAACCACACCTCGAAAATGGGTCCGTAGTTGGTGAGCAGTTCGGTCAGTTGATTCCGGAAGTAGGTAATATATTCAGGTTTGCCATAATCAGGATGGTTTCTGTCCCAGGGTGACAAATAGACCCCCAATTTCAAGCCGTATTCTTTGCACGCATCGGCCATTTCGCGAACCAGGTCCCCTTTGCCGTCACGCCAGGGAGAGTTCTTCACGGAATACTCCGTGTACTTAGAAGGCCAGACGCAAAAACCGCAGTGGTGCTTGGCCGTCAGTATGATGCCTTTCATCCCGGCTTCTTTGCAGATGCGGGCCCACTGACGACAATCCAATTCTGTTGGATTAAACAGGTTGACATCTTCATTCCCATATCCCCACGACTGATCCGTATAGGTATTCAATGAGAAATGAAGAAAAGCGTAGTATTCCATTTCCTGCCATCTCAATTGATTTTCCGACGGAACAGGGCCATAAGGGGCTGGAGCTTCTGTCTGAGCAGAGCTGAAGCCAATTGAACAAGCAGAGAGTATGATCCCACATAAGAAACACTTGATCATGCTATTTCGTCTATTTGATTTCAATAGACTCAGGTTCACAGGGTCCAATCGTGACGTTGCCGCTGTAATCTTTCTCATAAAGGATACTCCTTGATATTCCTTTGATTTCCTTCATCGTTTCAACCTCAATACCCACTGATTCAATACAAGACTAATTAGAGGGAAGCATCTCCGGAGCATCCAGCTTGAGCAGACGCACGTCAAAAAGTCCTCCGGCAAGCTGCCGTTTCGCGGTGAACCGGACCGTGAGACGACCGGTGCCGGCGGCTTCAAGGATGTCAGAGGGAATCGGATAACGTTTCTCAATGAAGCTGTTCGGCTTTTCGCCGGTCAGCCTCTGAGTCGCGATCACCGTACCGTTGACCAGGATGTCGAATTCACGACCCCGGTCGTCACCGGAATACGTAACAGCCAGAATGACTTCACTGGCACCTCGCGGGTCAAGCGTGTATTGAATCCACGCTCCGTGTCGCCAGCGTCGACCATTGTGAATGCCCGATTCCATGCCTTCGCCTTTGAGGTCGTGCTCCACCTCAGGCTGCTGCTGACCCACGGCGATCGAGTCGATTGTCGCAGCCTCGCGCGCTGCGCGGGCCCACTCCTCGGCTGCGAGTTCTTCCTTGCGTGCAGCCACCTGTTCAGCGGTTGTAAGTTCCCAGTACATTTGATAGCGTCGCTCGTGCAGTCTGAAAAACGGTATCAGCGGCAAACCCTGGGGCTCGGCCGGCTCGATCACATCCTTGAGTCGGAAGTGCAGCGGCCCGGCAGAAGGATCGGCAACCACATGGCTGAGCAGATCCTCTTCCGTAGTGAGCAGGGCCGGAACCTTATCGAGCGGAATCATCGGACCATGCGCCACATGCGCCATGCGACCATCGTCAGCAAACAGACCGTCCATGTTTTCCGTACCGTCGGGCTTGGCCAGTACGATCGGGCCATACAGGATGGCCACCCAATCGGAGCCGTCGGGCAGACGCTCCA
>CAYNQP010000755.1:0-2202 GCA_964399325.1 uncultured Pirellulales bacterium | reverse complement strand
CCAGTACGGCGGCGGCACGGGCGACCCCAACGACCCCTACCAAATCTGGACGCCCGAGCAGATGAACGCCATCGGCACCGACCCCAACGACTGGGACAAACACTTCAAGCTCATGGCCGACATCGACCTGTCCGCCTACGACGGCCAAGACGGCCGGCCTGCGTTCAACATCATCGGAGACTACACTCTGAGCGGCAGAGGAGGAGGTTCTGCGATCAGCTTCAGGGGCGTCTTTGATGGCAAAGGTCACGCCATCGCAAACCTTGCCTGGACTCCTTCTGACACACCTTACGAGGGGCTCTTCAAGTCCGTTCGCAGCGGCAACGGAGAGATCAAGAATCTGCATTTGATCAACCCACGTATCAACGCTGGGACGAAGGACTGCGTCGGCGCCCTGGTGGGCTCTCTTGAGGACGGGACCGTCACAAACTGCCACGTCGAGGGCGGCGTGATCACGGGGAGAAATGGCGTCGGTGGTCTCGTGGGAGCATGTGACGAAGGCACGATCACAGAATGCCACGTGACCGGCGTTGTCATCGGCAATGACTACGTCGGTGGCTTAGTGGGCTCCGCAGGATACTATATCAATATCAGGCAACCCAATGATGATGATATCTCTCGCTGCTACGCCACAGCAACCGTTGCGGGCAACGATTACGTCGGTGGTTTGGCAGGCATCGGCGGCGCCGCGGACTCCTACGCCACCGGAGTCGTCATCGGCAACAACTACCTTGGCGGCCTGATCGGAGGCAACGGGCGCATCACAAACTGCTATGCGGCCGCCATCGTGGTCGGCACTATCTTTGCTGAGGGCCATAATGCCTTTGTGGGTGGCCTGCAGGGGTACACTCATTGGGACACATACGTCGTCGATTCCTTCTGGGACATCCAGATCAGCAGGCAGACGACGAGTGCCGCTGGAGAAGGCAGGACGACGCCTCAGATGCAGACGGCTACCACCTTCCTCGCCTGGGGCGAACCCAACAACGCCGGAGTCTGGACCATTGATGAGGGGCATGACTATCCGAGGCTGGCGTGGGAGGGCCGACCCGGCATTCCTATAGAGTCCTTGCAGTTTGCGAATCTGGTTGCAGGGACCGGAACACCCGACGATCCCTACCTGATCCAGACGGCCGAGCAACTGAACCTCCTCGCCATGTCTCCGGCCGAGTGGGACAAGCATTTCAAGCTGATGGCCGATCTCGATCTCGGCGGGTACGCCAATACGGGCTTCCCCAGCATCGGTTCAGAGGAGAACCCATTCGGCGGCGTCTTTGACGGCAATGGTCACATCATCTCGAAATACGTGAACGCATCGACCGATGGCGGCCACGCCGGGCTGTTCGGCTACGTCGAGCGTCACAGCAAGAATGAGGACAGGATCGCGATCAAGAATCTGGGCCTGATTGACCCCATCGTCGATGGCGGAACAGCAGGCAGTACGGGCGCCCTGGTGAGCTATCTGGCGAGAGTGAGAATCACAGACTGCTACGTCAAGGGTGGGATCATCTTAGGCAGCGAGAACACGGGCGGCTTGGTCGGGCGCAATTGGGGTACTATCACAGGCTGCTACGCGAGCGTCCCGGTGATCGGCGGCCGCTATGCGGGTGGCCTGGTGGGAGACAACGACGGCCCAATCCGGAACTGCTATTCCACTGGTGTTGTCCTCGGTGGCGACGCTACGGGGGGCCTCGTGGGATTCGTCCACGAGCCCGAGCGGGTAATCGGGTCCTTTTGGGACATCGAGACCAGCGGCCGGACAGCGAGTGGCGGCGGCGAGGGCAAGACCACGGTCGAGATGCAGACGGCCAGCACGTTTCTGGAGGCTGGGTGGGACTTCGTGGGGGAGACCGAAAACGGCGTCGAGGACATCTGGTGGATTCTGGAAGGGCAAGACTATCCAAAGCTGTGGTGGGAAGTGACGGAGCGATGACATCGTGGGCGGGACGCCCACGGCACGCGCGGGCAAGCTGCCCGCGACACGGATAGGACTATCCGCGGTTGTGGTGGGAAGTGACGGAGGTGCCTTAGGGGATGAAACCCGGCTACGGACGGAGGGTAAGCCCGAAAGGTTTTTCCGGCAGGAATGGAACACCATAGCATCCGGATGAATCCTGTTCCATAGAAGTGACACGGCGTTTGTGCGGCGCCGACCTGTTATCATACGGTTATCTCAACAGAGAAGAAGGGAGCACAAAATGG
>CAYNQP010000754.1:0-2203 GCA_964399325.1 uncultured Pirellulales bacterium | reverse complement strand
GACGGCAATCTCTGGGCCTGTGCGGACGAGCACAACGAGCTGTGGCGGATCGATCCTCAGGGGAATGTCACGGTTGTGATCAAGGACTACCAGGGCAGGCTGCTAAACGGCCCCAATGACCTGTGGATCACGCGTCTTGGCGGCATCTACTTTACCGATCCCTTCTTTCAACGCAGCTATTGGAATCGCGGCCCGTCGGAGCAGGGCGGCCAGCATGTCTTCTACCTGGCGCCGGACCTGCAAACGCTAACACAAGTCACCACCGATCTTCAACAGCCCAACGGCATCATCGGCACGCCGGACGGGCGTTTTCTCTATGTGGCCGATTACGGGGCCGGTCGGACCTATCGATACACGATCCAATCTGACGGGACACTGGGCGAAAAGACCCTATTCTGCTCGCAGGGTTCGGACGGTATGACGCTCGACCAGGAAGGCAATCTCTATCTCACGGGATCCGGCGTTGCGGTCTACAACCGTTCGGGCCAGAGAATCGAGATGATCAGCGTCCCCGAAGGGACGGCCAACGTGACCTTTGGCGGCGAGGATAACAGGACCCTCTTCATCACCGCGCGGACCTCGTTGTATGCACTGCGGATGCGTGTCCGGGGCGCTTCCCTCTGGCCGGATTTCAACGCCGACAAACGCGTGGACTTTCTGGACTATTCCCGTCTGCTGCAATCCTGGAAGCTGGATGACCCGAATGTAGACCTCGGACCCACGGCGCTGGGAGACGGCATCATCGACCTGCGTGACCTGGCGCTCCTGGCCGCCAATTGGCTCGGGGAGGTCTTGCCCGTGGGGCTGAAGGCCTATTGGAAGCTGGACGAAACGGATGGTGCGGCGGCCTACGACAGCGCCGGGGCATTCGACGCCACGGTAATAGGAGACATGCTCTGGCAGCCTGACGGCGGGCTGATACACGGTGCCCTTGAGCTCGACGGTATTGACGATTATGTCAGCACGCCCTATGTCTTGGATCCTGCGGAGGGAGCCTTTGCTGTCTTTGCCTGGATCCAGGGCGGAGTACCAGGACAAGTGATTCTCTCGCAAAAAGGGGTCTCCGATTGGCTGTCGACCGATCCATTGGAAGGCACACTTCTAACCAACCTAATCTCACGGCCAGGTCGCGGCACAATACCGCCGCTGGTTTCGCAGGTTGTGATAACCGACGGCCTCTGGCATCGTGTGGGCCTTGTTTGGGACGGTTCCGAGAGAATCCTGTATGTGGACGACATCGAAGCCGCCAGAGACCTTCCGGCGCGTCAACTGCAGGACTCTCGTGCGGGCCTTTATCTCGGAGCCGGCAAGGGATGCGAACCAGAGTCCTTCTGGTGGGGACTGATCGATGACGTGCGCCTCTACGATCGTGTGGTGGCCCCCTAAGAGATAGCGACAGTCGCATAGGGTTGTGCCCCGCACACCCTGCTCGTCTCGTCCAGCTCGGTGTCCGTGGGCGATGCCTGCCCTACGCTTGCCCCCTCTAATTCCCTCGGCCGTGGCAGCGCGGAGAAAATCTGTCAAAAGCTGGATATTTTCTGTTTGACAAGCCGCCCTATTCGTTTACCATACACCTAACTTGATAAGCGTGTAAACTGGCAGCGTGTAAGGGGGTATGGCATGGGCAAGCGAGAGAAGGCAGCGACAAAAGGACGAGAACGGCCTGAGGCAAGGCCGAGATACGTGGTGCGGACGCCGGTCTGGCCGGGGCAGGCGCGGCAAACCCCTAAGGAAAGGCCGGCGCGGAGCTGTCATGACTGTGCGTTTTGCATCTCGGACAGCCTCCTCTGGGCGCGGACGCTGCTTTCGGGGTTTCCGCTGACGGGGATGTGTGCGAACCATCCGGCCACGCCGGGGCAATTGCGCGAGATCCCGTACGACGGCCCCTGCCGCAACTTCCGGCCGAAACCGGGCTCCGGACGCGTGGAGCCGCCGGAACCGCCCAACGACGAAATACGCTATATCCCGCTGACACGCGGCCTGCACGCCATCGTGGACGCCAAGAACTACGAGCGGCTCAGCCGGTACAAATGGTGCGCTCAGGCGGCTCGCTGCGGCGGCACGTACTACGCGGTCCGGCGGCACAAGGGCCGGAAGATCTCCATGCACCGCGAGATCATGAAGACGCCGCCGGGCATGCTGGTTGACCACATCAACCGCAACGGCCTGGACAACCGCGAGGCCAACCTGCGTAACTGCACGC
>CAYNQP010000753.1:0-2203 GCA_964399325.1 uncultured Pirellulales bacterium | reverse complement strand
GACCAGGCACTGTACAAGAACGTGGAATGGCGCAGCGAACTCTACGTACTGAACCGCGACATTCTCGCGCCGGACGACTCCGGACACGACACCATCAATGCCTGGGGGGCTTATAGCTATATCCAAAGCAAAGTCGCCCGAAACCTGATTCTCGGTGCGAGGCTTGATTACTTCGAACCCGATAGCAAAGACTATGCCGAGACTGAGGATCTATCGCTGGCTCCCATCGCCTACACATCCAAAGACCCGCACCGCTGGCAAATCGGACCCTATATCACATGGTGGCAGAGCGAGTGGGTCCAACTGCGTAGCGAATACAACTACGCCTGGGGAAACGGCATGGAGCCCGACGAACACATCTTGTGGGGCCAAGCGACCTTTGCCATCGGTCCGCACAAACATGAACGTTACTGAGCAGAGACGGAGGTATATCCAATGACAAACAGAATCCACAGACTGTTGTCCGGGCTAACCCTTGCCCTCGTGTTGCTGTTGCAGGGGAATGTGCATGCCGCTCAAGACCAAGAGAGAGCACGCATGCGGCAGGGGCAATCGCTTGGTAGTGCCGGCCGTTCCGGCAAGCCGTTACGTGTGATCACGACGCTGCCTGATTATGCGTTTCTCACGAAGGCCATCGGAGGTAATCGCGTCACGGTTGAATCCATCGTCCACCCGATCCAGGACCCTCACCACATCCGTCCCAAACCGTCCTTTGTCCATATGGTCAAGGAGTCGGACGTGATCATTGCCACGGGACTGGACCTGGAGATGTGGCTTCCAACCGTTGTCAACAAGTCGGGTAACACCCGAGTCCGTAGCGGGGAAATTGGCTATGTGGCCGTCACCCACGATATGGACCTGCTCGAGAAACCAACGGTCGTCTCTCAAGCCGAAGGAGACGTGCACGTCTTCGGCAATCCGCACATCATGTGCAGCCCTATCAAAGCTCGGCAAGCCGCAGGGAACATCGCCATCGGACTGATCAAGAATGACCCCGAAGGCAAGACGTTCTACAAGGCCAACCTGGAGAAATTGCGGGCCGAATTTGACCGGCGTCTTTTCGGGGAGACTCTGTTGGCCCTTGGCGGTGATACGCTATGCCGGCTGGCCGAACAAGGTAGGCTCATCACTTTTCTCCAAGAGCACAGACTGAAGGACAAACCACTGATCGACCACCTCGGCGGCTGGATGGGCAAGATGCTTCCTCTGCGAGGAATGCCGGTTGTCGTCTACCATAAAAACTGGAGTTACTTCATCCATCTGTTTGGCCTGGAGGAGGCGGGAACGATCGAAACGAAGCCCGGCATTCCGCCTTCCCCGAAACACGTCACGAACTTGGTGACCATGATGAAGGACCGCCACATCGGGATCATTCTGGCTGCGAACTACTTCGACAAGCAGAAGGTCAGGACGGTGGCCGATCGAACCGGAGCCCAAGCCGTGATCGTGCCTCTCTTCGTCGGCGGCGCTCCGGGCATCGACACTTATTTCGACCTTGTCGACTACTGGGTCGACCATCTGGTCAGTGCCGCCGGTGAGAAGGGATCAATGGCCAAGTAGTGCCGGCCGCATTGAGGGGACGAATATGTCAGAAGCTATGCGCCTATTCGCGCTGCAGATCACACTGGTGGCCGTGGTCCTGATCCTGCACACGTACCTTGGCCTGCACATCATTCGCCGGACGTTGATCTTTTCCGATCTTGTTCTCGATCAATTGGCCGCCTTCGGTGCCTTGGTAGGAGTCAGCCTCGGTATTGAGTACGCTTCCCCGGTTTCTTACGTCTTGGCGTTCGGGGCCGTCCTGGTCGGCGCCGGGCTGCTAGCCGTGCTCAGGCCGCGCGGTCCTGCGATTCCCCGGGAAGCTGTCATCGGCATCCTATACGCGATGGCGCTGGTCCTGTCGTTGCTCTGGACGGACAAGATGCCCGGCGGCCAAGGCTACGTCGAGAAAACCCTCTCGGGCTACATGCTCTGGGTGAGCTGGCCTCTGGTTCGCGTAACGGTGATCACCTACGCGGCATTGATCGTCTTTCACTTCGCGCTGCGGAAGAAGTTCATCGCCCTGGCCGAGCAACCACAGGGTACGAAGAACGAACGGCTCTGGGACTTCATGTTCTTCACCACCCAAGGCATCATCACCGTCTTGATCGTGCCGATTGCGGGTGTCCTGCTGGCCTACAGCTTCCTCATGATCCCGGCGGCG
>CAYNQP010000752.1:0-2206 GCA_964399325.1 uncultured Pirellulales bacterium | reverse complement strand
CCAAGGTCGAGGCCTGCCTGACGGCGCTCGATGCGGGCGTCCGCAAGGCCCACATCATCGACGGTCGCATGGCCCACTCCCTGTTGCTCGAAATCTACACGGATAGAGGCATCGGCACGGAAATCGTCAGGGGCAGAACAGAAGGCAAAACGTAAAAAGCAAAATGCAAAACTGAGGAAGTCATCGCCGCGTCGCGGCGATTCCACATTTTTGATATTTGATTCTTGATCTTTGCATGCCAGGAAGTGGTTTATGACAACACAAGAGACAATCGAGCTTTTCGACAAATACGTGATCGCCAACTACGGCCGATTGCCCCGCGTCATGGTCAAGGGCGAAGGCTGCTACCTGTACGACGCCGACGGCAACAAGATCCTGGACATGTTCCCCGGCTGGGCCGTCAGCGGCATCGGCCACTGTCACCCCAAGGTCGTCGAGGCCGTCTGCAAGCAGGTGGGCCAGTTGATCCACATCGACAACACATTCTATTCCGAGCCGCAGGGCGTGCTGGCCAAGCTGCTCAGCGAGCGGGCCTTCGGCGGCAAGTGCTTCTTCTGCAACAGCGGGGCCGAGGCCAACGAGGCGGCTCTGAAACTGGCGCGACTCCACACGGCCAAGGAGAAATACAAATTCATCACCGCCGAGGGCAGCTTCCACGGACGCACCTTCGCTACCATCACGGCGAGCGCCCAGGCCAAGTATCATGAAGGTTTCCTGCCGCTGCTGCCGGGTTTCGTCTATATCCCGTTCAATGACATCGCGGCGTTGAAAGCGGTGTTCACCGACGAAGTCGCGGCCGTGATGGTCGAGCCCATCCAGGGCGAGGGCGGCATCAACGTGGCCGACGCCGAGTTCCTCCAGGCGATCCGCCAGTTGTGCGACGAGAAGGGGGCGGTGATGATTCTCGACGAGGTGCAGACTGGCATCGGGCGCACGGGCCAATGGTTTGGCTACCAGCACTACGACGTCGAGCCCGATATCATGACGATGGCCAAGGCCCTGGGCGGCGGTGTTGCCATCGGCGCCATGATGGCCAAAGCGGAAATCGCCGCTTCGCTCGTGCCGGGCAAGCATGCCTCCACCTTCGGCGGCAACTGCCTGGCCTGCGCCGCCGGCGTTGCGACCATCGAAGCGATCGAGCAGGAGAATTTGCTCCCGCACGCTGCCGAGATTGGCCAGTATACCCAGGACAAGTTGCGCGGCCTCAAGGACAAGCACGCGGTGATCGACCACGTGCGCGGTATCGGCCTGATGATCGGCATCCAGTTGACGCGCCCCGGCGCCGGTATCGTCAGCAAATGCCTGGAGAAGGGGCTGAGGATCAATTGTACGCACGACACCGTGATTCGTTTCATGCCGGCGATGGTCGTGACAAAAGAGCAAATCGATCAGGCTATTGATATCTTCGACAGCGTCTTATCCGAGAGTTGAAAGATGGAAGACTTCCTTGCCATAAGCGATTTCATTTCTGAGCAACTGATGGGCCTGCTGGACGAGAGCCGTGTGCTCAAGGCCGTCTATAAATCCGGGCAGCGCGACCTGTGCCTAGCCGGCAAGACGCTCGCGATGCTGTTCGAGAAGCCCAGCCTGCGCACGCGCATCAGTTTTCAGGTGGCCATGACCGATCTCGGCGGCAGTCCCATTTACGTCAAGCCCGAGGACATCGGCGGGATCGGCAAGCGCGAGCCGATCAAGGACATTGCCCGCGTGCTGAGCCGCTACGTGGACGGCATCATGGCCCGCACCTTCGAGCACGGGTCCGTGACCGAGCTGGCCCAGTATGCCAGTGTCCCGGTCATCAACGCGCTGACCGATTGGTCGCATCCGTGCCAGGCGATGGCCGACGTGCTGACGATTTGGGAGCATTTCGGCCGGATCGAGGGCATCACCATCGCCTTCGTCGGCGATGGCAACAACGTCGCGCGGTCCCTGGCTTTTGCCGCCGCCAAGCTGGGTATGAAGCTTCTCGTCGCGTCGCCGGCCGGCTACGAGTTGGACGCCGAGTCGATCGAAAAGGCCAACGAGATTCTGGCCGGCTGCGTCGCGCAGACGAACGACGCGCGCGCTGCGGTGGCGGATGCAGACGTCATCTACACCGACACGTGGGTGAGCATGGGCCAGGAAGAGGAGAAGGCCAAACGCCGCCAGGATTTCGCTGGCTTCGAAGTCAACGGGGCCTTGGTGGTCGCGGCGCCGGAGCACGTGA
>CAYNQP010000751.1:390-2207 GCA_964399325.1 uncultured Pirellulales bacterium | reverse complement strand
GCCGTGGAGAACATCAAACCCGAACGCGCTGAGGCAGACGTTCTTTACGAACTGCTGCTCAAGTACGGCCTGGACCTGGCCGTGCCCATTGAGGAGCGAAAGATCGGCGGCAAGACGGTCTACATCATTGGAGCCGGAGCCTTGATCGTGTGCCTGGCCGACAACATTGGCCTGGATGTCGTCGAAGGCATCGCCGCCCTGAAAGGTGAACTGAAACCCGAACTAATGCGCGTCGTCTTCAAAGACGCAGGATTCAAAAACGACGTCGTCAAAACCAACGCCGTCCAGATCCTCCGCCAAGCGGAAATCGAAGACGTGAAAAGCCTGTAGGCTGGTACGACTATGAGTATCACGGCTATCACTATCCGGAACTACCGTTCAATTGTGTCGTTCAGTGACACAGTCCAAGATCTTAACATCTTCGTTGGCCAGAATGATGAGGGTAAATCGAATGTACTCCGTGCACTCGACTTGTTCTTCAACGGTGAAGATCGACACGGATACGAGTTGGACTGGCCGCGCGACTACTGTGCTTTTGCCCCCGAAAGAGTCCGGAAGGCCGAGGAAATCACTATCGAGCTAGAGGTGACACCTCCCCTGACTTTCAAGAACAGCAAGCCCGTTCTATGGCGTAAGATGTGGCGCAAGGAGGGACTCCACAAGGAGCAGATCAGATATCGAGATCACTCGGATATTGAAGCTCGATCCAAGTTACCGTCATTCTTAAAGTCCATTCGATACGACTATGTGCCAGCGATCAAGGGTGAAGAGTACTTTCAGGCCCTTATGGCCAGCCTTCACGACATGCTGGAGGCAACTGTCGAGGAAGAGGTACGGCAGGCATCTGGAAGTTTCACGAAGACTATTAATGACAACACAAGGTCGATTCTCGCCGACATCCTTGAACAGCTAGAGTTGAAAACGACAATTGAACTTCCGTCCAGTCTTCGTGACCTCTTTGCTCAGCTTGAGTTTACGTCGGTGTCAGACAACAAGCCATTTTCACTCGGACAGCGAGGTGATGGTGTCAAGGTTCGACATATCCCTATTGTGCTACGGTGGCTCGCTCAACAAGCGAACTACCTCTCCTCACCTGGCCGTCCAAAAGCTGTGACTGTATGGGGGTACGAGGAGCCGGAAAACAACCTCGAATTGCGCCGCTGCTTTGAGTTGGCACGACAATTCGTAGATGGATCGAGCACCATTCAGACTTTTGTGACTACACATTCCCCGGCGTTCTATTCAATCTGCCGGGAGAGCGATACTGATAAGGTAAGGCTGTTTCTGGTTACCAAGGCAGATTCCCCTCCAACGACTTCTATTCAACCACTTGGTGATGGAGATGTCTCTTCGTTGGATTCCTCGATGGGACTACTGGATTTCCTTGAGCCTCATTTCAAGGCTGCGCGCGAGGAATTGGATCGGCTTCGTCTGGCTACCAAGAATCTGTACGATATATCCACACCAACCATTTTTTGCGAGGGTCGGAGCGACAAAGTCTTACTGCAAGAGGCGATACATTTCTTCTTCCCTGATCTAGCTGACTCTCTAGCTGTGCGGTGCGGCCCATCCGGCACTGGAGGCCACAGCTGGGTAGGAAGCAAAATGATTGCTTGGTCCTACAGTGACCCAAGCGCAAATGCTGTCGGTCTCTTTGACAAAGACGATGAAGCACAAGAAACACGAAAGGAATCTCTCAAGAAGTTGAATACCTCTCGGAGGAGCAAAGTCTGTGGAGTCTCGTTGGTTCCAGGAATAAGTCTTAAGGAGTGCTACAGACAAGGCATCGCAGTGCCTTTCGCTATCGAAGAATTGTT
>CAYNQP010000751.1:0-380 GCA_964399325.1 uncultured Pirellulales bacterium | reverse complement strand
CACGGAGCATTTGGGACAGTTGCGAAGTAAATGGTTGGCTAGAGGACCGACCCAATCTGGTTGCACTCTACAAGTTCAACCAGACCGATATCACATTCGACGATTATATGAAGAAGAAGCTGCCTTCTGAACATCCACGGCGGATCGCCCTGAAAAAGGTGATGCTAAGCAAGAAGAAGGAATTGTGCCACCACGTCAAGCAACTGCCGGAAGATAGGCGGCGAAAGGTCTTGAGAGGTCTTAAATCGACGGTAAAGGAATGCTTGAAGAAGCTCGCACTGGTTGAGGATGAATAATGAAGATTCAATTCAACCCAGATCTCGACTACCAGCATGAGGCCCTTGACTCGATAGTCAATATATTCGAAGGCCAGGAAGTCT
>CAYNQP010000750.1:0-2207 GCA_964399325.1 uncultured Pirellulales bacterium | reverse complement strand
ACAAGAATCTTCACCTGTGACGTCTGTTTCTTTGCCTTGAACAATCCCAACACTGTGACACCTCCATTCAAAACCTCTGGGCCATGTACTTTCACCTGTGGCGTCCGGATCGCACACTGAGAGTGCGCATCCAGTCACGCCCCACGGGCTGAAGAACTAGTCCCGAACAACTCCGCGCTCATCAGCTTTTTGCATCTTATTGCCGCGGGTATCTTCCGTGTCGCCCTCCGACAGAAGTGCCCCGCTGTGAACTGCTTGGTATTTTGCCGCAATCGACGCAGGCAACGGTTTACCCTTGTCAATATGCGGTGACAGAAGCACAACCAACTCGGAGTTATATGTAACCTTGTTCGTGCTTTTGAATAGATTGCCAATAATCGGCAGATCACCCAGAAGCGGCACTTGTCTGACTTCTTTGGTCTGCTCTTGACGCCGAAGCCCTCCGATGATCACGACCTGACCATCTTTGAGCACAAGTGACGTCGTTGCCCGTCTCGTATCCACAACCGGCACGCCGTCCGCACTCTCACCGGTTCTAACGTTTTGCTCCGTGTCGACCGTCAGGAATATGTTGTTGGCATCGGCGATAACCCCCGTCACCTGTAGATTGATACCGACCTCTTTGAATTGAGTCGAGCTCAAGGCGTTTTGTCCTCCTGTCCCCGTGTCAATCAACTCCTTGTAAGGGATTTCCTCAACGGCCTTGAGCGTCGCCGACTGCCCACTGAGAACCAGGGTGCGTGGGTTGGCCAGTATCTCCACATCCCTTTTTTCCTGGATCATGTGAAGTACATATCGAATCGTCCCGCTGATGACGCTGAAATCGGCGCCAAGCCCTACCGTGTTGAACGCGGTGGCATTTGCAATCGTCTCGCTAGTCTCCGCCGTAGTACTAAGTCGCGAACTGGCGAGGCCTTGCCGATAGATCGCGTTGGGCCGATCATCGGTGAGCAGGTCCCAATTGATGCCAATCTCCGTGTCGTTCTTCAGTTGGACATCAATAATCACAACTTCAACCATGATCTGCTGGGGCATCCGGTCGGCCTTCTTGATCAGCGCGAGGATCTTCGCAAGGTTCTCGGGCGTATCACTGATAATCAGGGAATTGTTCTCCTCGTCGACGGCCACCGTACCGAACGGTTTGACCATATTCTCCAGGACCGACTTGAGACTCGTCGGATCGAGGAATTTCAGGACAACGGCTTCCAGCGACAGATCGGGCATCTCCTCTATCACGCGCTGCGTCTTCGGAGCAGCTATTTGTGTCGGGGTATTCATGATTTCGCCAAAGGGATTGTCACGCCCGATCTTTCCAATGTCCTCGTTCGTCTCATCCGCGCGGATCAGTGCCTGCGGCATGGCCAATACAAAGACCAGGCAGATCAAGGTTCTACTGACGCATCTGAGCTTCTTCATTGCCCTCGCTCTCCATGTCCAAGTTTACATAAATCGTAATCACTACGCAACAGGCAACGTTCCGGGGATTTGTCGGAATGGTGGCCATCCGAAGTGACTCTATCGAGACCTTCTGGCTGCGCGATTTCAGCTTCTGAATGAGCCTGATGATGTTGTTGTAGCCACCCTGGACGGTCAGCGAAGTGGTCCTTGTGACAATCGCGGAGACACGCTCCTGTGTCTCGCCAACGTACGCGAGTGAGCCGATGGCACAATCCGTCTCTCCGCAGAAGGACTCCAGGTCGCTCAGGAACTCCTCGGCCTTGGCAGAACTGAAGACCATATCCGACAACAACGCACGCTTCGCAATCAGCTTCTCCAACCATCCGCGCTTGGCCCGGAGGGTAGAATTGACTCTTGCCCCCTTCTCTTTGTACATCCCGGCAGCATGCTCATATTGCTGGGACGCCTTCAGCGCCGCCATGTGGGGACTCATGACCCAGTCATGCGTTAATACGAGACCGACAAAGAGGAAAACACCGATCAAGGCGACTTCCTGCTTTCGTTCCGGCAGTTGGAATCTAAATGTCCCCATCTGCTACCACACCTCTTTCGGACTCAAGGAGCATCGGACGGCATACCGCACGAGGCCGTCGAGCCCTTCATCGCGCGTTGTCTCAATGATCGAAGCTCGACGTATGTAGGCGGAGCGATTGAGCATTTGGACAAATGTGTGCACACTCTCATAAGAGTGCGAGGTGCCCTGTACGAGCATCTCGGAGGCGCCCTCAGAAGTGAGATCAGTGATGCGC